>CAYODA010000044.1:0-13145 GCA_964402625.1 uncultured Syntrophomonadaceae bacterium
GAATACCATTAAAATACCTTTACCCCCTTTTATTTCCCTTTTATTTAATTTCCCCCCCCCCCCGGGGGGGTTGGGTGTGGGGGGGGGGGATACCTTCTTATTATTCACCTCGACATTCTACTATCTTTCCTTGCTTTCATTACTCATATTAACCACCGGAAATGTCCATAATAGTGTTAAAAAAGACCGGAGGACAAACATATGTACCGTTACCTGTGGTTGACGCTATTATTGCTGTTTATGCTATTTAAGCCCGGCATGGAAGCCGGAAATTCAACGGAACACGAACAGAAAGAGATGCTCGAAGCTCGTTTATCTGACGCAGTTTATCTACGGGATGAGATCAAAAAACACGTGGATGAAGTAGAAAAGGTGAAGGTTGCATACTGGGCCGCCTATGCTGAAAACGAATTTTCTCCTAAACATGTTGATGAAAAACTTGAGGAAAAAGGAGTAAGTAAATTAGAAAAAGAGAGCTGGCCCACAAGAGGTTATCTGGCCGGGAAGTATCATGATGTGGAAGTTACAGCTGCCTGGTGGAAGGGCAGCAAACACAGTCGCCGCCTTTCTCTTTCTTTCGAGGGAGAAAACCTGGAAGAAGTTAAAGAAACAGCCCGCGACATCCTCTATTCTAAGGAAAATGTGGCCAAGCAGGATATTACCGTGGAGGTGCACGGCAGAATGGACGGTTATACACAGGAAGATTTAAAAATAGAGGCAGCTGGTGAAAGAAGCCCGGTTTTATCCAATGATACGCTCAAGGTTGAGAAAACCTCTTACAGAAACGGACTAAACCTGCTGTTTTATGATCCCTGCCTCTCTCACGGTGGAATAAGATTAAAAGGTAATAAAGCCAACTTGAACCTGGTATTTCACGGCGACAGTAAGGGAAAAATTACACGGATTTCCCTGGGAACACCGTTCTTGGCGGAATAGCGATCATACTGGTAAAAAGAGGAGAATGATGTGGAAGTACTGGTAATTGAAGGCGGAAAAACCCTGCAGGGCGAGGTAAAAATAAGCGGCTCTAAAAACGCCTCCCTGCCGTTAATGGCCGCTTCCCTTTTAACGGAAGAGCCGGTAATCCTGGAAGATGTCCCCAACCTCCTGGATGTCAAGATTATGATGGAAATTCTGGCCGAGCTGGGAGTTAAGGTTGATTACAAAAGGGGGATGCTGAAACTTGATTCCAGCAGCCTCAACAGCACGATTGCCCCTCACCGGCTGGTAAACAAGATGAGGGCTTCTTTCCTGGTGGTGGGACCACTTCTAGGACGCTGCGGGAGGGTGAAAATTTCGCTTCCGGGTGGGTGTGCCATAGGAAGACGTCCCGTTGACCTTCACTGGAAGGGGATGGCCGCCCTGGGTGGAGATTTTACCCTGGGAAGGGGGGATGTAGAAGCTACCTGCCAGCGCTTCAAAGGAACCCGTATCTATCTGGATTATCCCAGTGTAGGTGCTACGGAAAACCTTATGATGGCGGCAACCCTGGCGGAAGGGGAGACTTTACTGGAAAACGCGGCACTTGACCCCGAAGTTGTGGACCTGGCCAACTTGTTGAACCGCATGGGGGGTCGAATCAGCGGGGCAGGTACCGGAACGATAAAGATACAGGGAGTAGATTTCCTGCAGGGAGCTACATTCAAGGTGATACCTGACCGCATAGAAGCCGGGACCTACATGATAGCCGGTGCCATGTGTGGAAATGAGGTAAAACTTAAGAATGTGCTTATGGAGCACGTAAAACCTCTGGCTGCCAAACTTCAAGAAGCCGGAGCCCTGGTGGAGGAAGAAGAAGACTGTGTCATAAGTATCTCTTCCCCCACCCGTCTGCAGTCGGTTGACTTAAAAACTCTCCCCTACCCGGGTTTCCCTACGGACCTGCAGCCCCAGTTCACCTCCCTGCTGAGCACGGCACGGGGGGCAGGGTTAATCACGGAAACCGTTTTTGACAACCGCTTCCGCCACGTGGAAGAGCTGTTGCGTATGGGGGCCGACATCAAGGTAGAAGATAACAAGCTGGTAGTTCGCGGTAAGGAAAGCCTGAAAGGGAGCAAGGTAAAAGCATCCGACCTGCGCGGCGGCGCTGCACTGGTGCTTGCCGGGCTGGCCGCCGAAGGGGTAACGGAAATCAGGGGAGTGCACCACCTGGACCGGGGGTACGCCGGTCTGGAGCAGAAGATCAGGCAGCTGGGAGGTAAGGTGCACCGGGTGAATTACAAGGAGAAATTCCGCCACTTTTTGAGAGATACCCCTTGCTAATGCAGCGTCAGCATAAAAATTGTTCAATTGGATATAATACCCTTTTGAGGTGAAGTAAAGTGAAAACAAGCAAGTTGGCGTCCAGGGCGTACAGTTTTATTAAAAGAACCCTGCGCGGCTTATTAAACGGAATACTTCTCTTTTTGGACTATTTCCGGAAGAGGCCCACCCATGTAAAGGTAGCCATGGTCTACCTGCTGGGTATATGCATGATGATTGCCTTCTTCCTGTGGAATGCCACTCGTTTTACCGTCTCTCCACCGGCAGAGGAACAAGTGCGGGAAGAAGTGGAAGAGCCGGTAGAGTTCTCTTTCCCCGGCGAAAAGGAGCAGGATTGGGAAACCGGCGACGGTGAGATGGATGAAACCATCCCCCGGGACAGTGACCCGCGTACTGACGAAAGCCGGAAAAACGGGGTGCCGTCCCCACCCCCTGCTGAAGCCCTGGAAGAAGGTGAAAAGGAAGAAGAAGTTGTTGCAGAACATGATCCTGTCCTGGATGAAGGCAGCAGCGAAACCGGAGAGGGAGAAGAAGAAAGTCTACCGGTAGAGGATGCCGTGTGGCCGGTAGATGAAAGAACGGTACTGGTGGAATTTGGGGAATCCCTGACCAGCAAAGTCGAAGGGTCCGGCCAGGCCATAGAGTTTCACCGGGGCATTGACATTGCCGTACAGCCGGGAACCACCGTCCGCCCTGTATGGGAAGGGCGGGTTATTTCAGTAAAAGAAGAAGATCTGCTGTACGGAAAATCCCTGCTTTTGGAGCACCCCGGCGGGGAAAAAACCACTTTCTCTGGCAACCTGGACAGTATACAAGTAGCAAACGGGGAACAGGTGCAACAGGGTGATTCCCTGGGAACAGTAGAAGGGGTTTCCGCCGTGGACACCTCCCTGGAGGAGCCGCATCTTCACCTGGAAATAAGGAAAGACGGCCGCCCCACAAACCCGTTAGAGTATCTACCATAATATAAAACAAATATAAACAAACGTAAACTAATATACATAAATTTAGCGTGATTTAGCGATAAAACAAGAGGTAACGAACACTGTAAAAACAGAGCCGGATGAACGGTGGAATTAAAAGAAAGCAAAAACAATTGGAAAAGCATTAAAACAGCGCTGCTTTCATATTTATAGCTGAGGACAAATTTAAGAGGAGGCCGCCGGTGTGCACGAGTATATTGAACAGAGGGTTTTGGAAATAAGTAATTACATCCTGGACACCAGGGCAACTGTCCGCCAGGTAGCCAGGATGTTCGGAGTGAGCAAAAGCACCGTGCATAAAGATGTAACAGAAAGGCTTCCTCAGATAAACCGCAGCCTGGCCAGGGAAATAAGGAGTATCCTGGAGCAGAACAAATCGGAAAGGCACCTGCGCGGCGGCGAAGCAACCAGGTTAAAGTATCTCATCAGGAACAGGCCGGGAGAAAGGTATACCAATACCGGCCTGTAATGTAGTTTTAATAAAAGCAACCGGAAGGAACAAGCTATTAACAGTTCCACGGCCGCTAACCTGTATTTTAGAGCAAGATATAGTACCAAAAAATATAACTAAAAAAAAGGAATCGGTGGCAAATCGTTGAACTCATTACGAACAAGGGTGTAAGTGCTGCCTGAAAGGTAAAATAAATGTCACCTTTTTAAAATGGCTGACAATTTAGAATAATACAACAGGGAGAGGTTACCATGTGGTTATCTTCGGATATAGGAATTGACCTGGGAACTGCTTCAATACTGGTTCATTTGAAAGGTAAGGGGATAGTTTTACACGAGCCCTCCGTGGTGGCTATAGACCAGGGCACCCGCAGCGTCCTGGCAGTAGGCGAGGAGGCCCAACGCATGCTGGGAAAAACCCCGGGAAATATCGTGGCCATGCGCCCCTTGAGCGACGGGGTAATAGCCGACTTCGATACCACGGAAATAATGCTGCGCCACTATATTCAAAAAGTAAAAGCCAGGCGCCGGCTGATACGTCCGCGGGTGGTAGTATGCGTTCCGGCGGTTACTACTTCTGTAGAACAGAAGGCGGTCATGGAAGCACTTACCCGCATCGGCGCCCGGGAAGCTTACCTGATAGAGGAGCCCCGCGCCGCCGCGCTGGGTGCCGGAATGGACATATTCAAGCCCAGTGGTAGTATGGTGGTAGACATCGGGGGCGGAACCACGGATATAGCCGTGCTCTCCCTGGGCGGGGTGGTGGAAAGTACTAGCGTCCGTGTAGGGGGCGACAGGTTTGATGAAGCTATTACACGCTACATAAAAAAAGAGTACAACATACTTATTGGAGAAAGAACCTCGGAAAATTTAAAGAAACAGGTAGGAACCGCTTACCGGCACAGCCGGGAGCTGAACATGGAAGTAAGAGGACGCGACCTGGTACAGGGCCTGCCCCGTGCCGTGACTATAACCACCCAGGAAGTGCTGGAAGCGCTGGAAGAACTCCTGGAAGAGATAGTACAGGGTGTCAAGCAGGTTATGGAAAACACTCCTCCCGAGCTGTCCAGGGATATTGTAGAGAAAGGCGTGGTATTAACCGGCGGTGGAGCCATGTTGGACGGACTTTCCCAGCTGTTAACCGTAGAAACCGGCGTCCCCTTTTACCTGGCGGAAGACCCCGTAAGCAGCGTGGTTAAGGGAACGGCCATGGTCCTGGAGCACATGGATGATCTGTCACCCTCCCTGGTATCTACCAGGAAAACCGGCTCTTACGCCTGAGGCAATATCACTGGCACCATGGAGTGACGTATTTAAAGGAAACTAAAGCTGCCGGGGCTGGAAGTAAACCGGTTAAGAAGCAATCTGTACCGGAGGGAGGGGGCGAGCGCAACGGAAGGGGAGCAGTGGTCCGGAAGGAAAGCCGGGGGATGGTATTCTGACCCTGGTGCAGCAGTAAATAAACCAGGTGGACAGGGGGAAAACTGCAGAATAGGAAACCCCTTTCTCCCGGCAGAAGTGCGGATTAAGCCCGTGCTTTTTTTGTTTTGCGGCAGGATTTTAGCCCCCGATGGTGTAAATTAACAATGAAAGTTTAATAACAGAAAGTTTAATAACAGAAAGTTTAATAACAGAAAGTTTAATAACAGCATCCGTGCTCGTGCGATTATCTCGATTTTCTTAGGAGGAGCGGGAAATGTACACCTACCCCGGCAATATTCACGTACACTCGACCTATTCCGACGGCACCGGAACGGTTCCCCAGATAGCGGAAGCCGCCCGGGAGGCCGGGCTAAAGTACGTGATCATAACCGACCACCAGGACCTGCAGGCCCTGCGGGAAGAGGGTTTTTACGGGGAAGTCCTGGTGATAGCCGGCACCGAGCTCCACCGGGAGGCCAACCACTACCTGGCCCTGGATATAGAGCAAAACGTGGAAGAAGACACTTTCAACCCGCAGCTGGCTATAGATAATGTCAACCAAAAGGGAGGCTTTGGCTTCCTGGCCCACCCTTTTGAAAAAGGCTCCCCCTTTATTACCAATGGGAGCGCCTTTCCCTGGAACAACCTGGAGGTGGATGGCTACACCGGCATAGAAATCTGGAATTATTCGTCCCGGTGGAAGAGTTTGAGCCAGTCGCGGCTGAAAATGCTGTACTGGTACTTTTTCCAGCGCGATGCTCCCCTCTACGGCGGCCCCTCCGTGGAGAGCTTGCAGTTATGGGATAAAAAAACCCGGGAACGCCCGGTAGTAGCCATAGGCGGGTCCGATGCTCACGCCATTCCCTTTAAAATTTTTTGTTTTAATACGGTAATATTCCCCTACCGCTACCTTTTTGAAACCGTCAATACCTACGTGATGCTGAACAGGTCGTGGGACGAAGATGAAAACGCCGGGGAGATGAAAAGGCGGGTGCTGGATGCTTTAAAAGAAGGTCGATGCTATATTTCCCTGGACACGGTACACCCGGGTAAAGGTTTCTATTACGGTGCCTTTAACCAGGAAGAAGAGGTCCCCATGGGCTCGGAGCTGAGATATGACGGCTCCACTTATTTGCGTATAGAAGTTCCCGGCGGGGAAGGGATAGTACGCATTGTTAAAGACGGGGAAACGGTACACACCCGCCGGGAAAAGAAACTCTTTTTCCGGGTTCTGCAGCCGGGGGTGTACCGGGTAGAAGTCTACCGCCGGCGAAAATTCCGGAGGAAGCCCCTACCCTGGATTTACAGCAACCCCGTTTACGTGAGGGGCCAGGAGTAGAGCCTTTTCGCCATCCGGCGGCGCCAGGGTGACTACTCTGAAAATAAAAACATTACCATTCTACCTCTAACTTCTTACTTCCTACTTCCAACTTCCAATCAGGGATATCAGGGGTTTCTTTCTTCAATCAGTCCCCGCCCCCAGCATCAGGTAAGCCCCCACCGCCAAAAGTACCAGGCCCGCTCCCTTGAACCAGTTAAAGGGGATGGCTTGCAGGCCGAACCAGCCGCAGTGGTCTATAATCATGGCGGAGGTAAGCTGTGCCACAATTATAGCAGTGGTGGCGTTGGCTACTCCGGCCCGGGGTATGGCAGCCGCCACGGTAAATATTATAACAACCCCCAGGACCCCGCCCAGGAAGGTGTACCAGGGAGCCCCGGGGGCTTCTGAAAGTCCTCCCTGGCCCAGCTGAAAAGCAAAAAGGGCTCCCAGGACCAGGAGACCCACCACGTGAACGATAAGGGTGGCTTCCAGCAGGCCTACCTTTTCTCCCAGGACAGCGTTGAGGGATCCCTGGAATGCCATGGCGGAACCGGCTACAACGGCAACTAGAAGTGCAAGCAAGTAAGAGCTCAAAAAAGTCAACCTTTCCGTAACAGGATAGTAAAGTACGGACGGACTGTTATCCAGGGCTGCTCTTTGTGGTAAAGCAGCCTTTTTTATTGTAGCGCAGCGGGGTGTTAAATATACATCCACCTCACGTGGCGTATTCCAGGTAAACCGGTTGAAGCTGTTTGCCCCGCAGGGCGAGGCGGCAGGTTTTGCCCCACAGGTTGCCCCGGGAAAGGAGGATATTTTTTTCTTTTTTGCCGGGGAACCAGCCAAAGGGAACCCAGAATAACCCGGGCAGGTGGAAGAAAGGCGCAATCTCCCGGGGCAGAGCGTCGCTGCCCGGCAGCAGGGCTATAACCAGCGGGATTTCCCGGGAATCCCGCTGCACGGATTCCAGCACCCGGTGCAGGAAACAGGGCCAGGAAATAGCAGCCAGGATGGCTTTGGGGGGAGCATTTAGCGGGAAAAAATTCTTTCCCGGCTCTACTACGTCCAGGTCTTGCAGCTTTTCCCGGGGTATTATTCGCCTGAGGCCGCCGGCGGTTTCCAGCGCTTCTTCGTAACGGCCGGGGAACAAACTAATGCGCAGACGGAGGGCAAACCCCTGCTGCAGCAGCGTGGATATGCCCTCTTTCAAATACGGTGTGGCCGGCAGATCCGCCGGCAGCACTACACCCAACCCGTTATTTTTCCGGTTTTCCTTCAACACCGCACCACCTCTACCTGCTTCTCCACCTATAATATGCGACAACAGCCGCTGTTGTGACGAAGAAGCCAGGAGGAAAAAGAGGTAGAGCCGGATAGTTGGCCGGTTCCCGGGAAAAGCGCTTTTTTGCCATAAATCCGCCTTCATCCTGGGTCCCCAAAATTCGTGTTAAATACACCAGATAATAATATCTTGCTACCCGGTAATTCACACGTGGGGCGCGTTGACAGTCCAGAAAAAAGGTTGCTATAATTCTTTAAGTATTACCCGCATACATATATCGATTATCTTTCAATTCATTCCCACCAGTAGAAGGAGGTTTAACTTTGAACTTGTTTGGATACGCCGGAGAGATTCTCAAGATAGACTTAAGCAGTGGAAGTGTAACCGCCCTCCCCACCGGGCCTTACGCGGAAAAATACCTGGGTGGAAGAGGTGTGGCCGCCAGGCTGTACTGGGAAACGGTCCCTCCCCGGGCAGGGGCCTACGATCCGGAAAACTGCCTCATCGCCATGACCGGCCCGGTAACCGGCTTTCCCGGCATAGCCGGCGGAGGTCGATGGCAAATTTGCGGCAAATCCCCGGTAACCGAGCCCGAGGTTTTCTCTTATGCCAACCTGGGGGAAAAATGGGGCACCTGGCTCAAGTACGCCGGTTATGACGGGCTGATGGTGCAGGGGAAGGCGGAGAAACCCTGCTACCTCTATATATGTGACGGCACGGTAGAGATAAGGGATGCTTCTGCCCTGTGGGGCCAATCTTCCTTCGAGGTGGGTGATACCCTCAAAGAAGAGCTGGGAAGAGACGTTAGCGTGCTTACCATCGGGCAGGCTGCCGAAAACCTGGTCCCTTTTGCCACCCTCATAACCGACGACGGTTCTTCGGGGGCCAGCGGTTTGGGCAGCGTTATGGGCTCCAAAAATTTAAAAGCAATGGTGGTGGCCGGCGACAAAAAGCCTGCCGCCGCTTACCCGGAAAAACTTAAAGAGCTGGCCCGGGAGATACGCCGGCTGAGAAAAGATGCCTGGAAAGGCTGGCACGAAGATATTCCCGGCAAGACCAAAAGGCGCGCCTGCTACGGCTGTGCCACCGGCTGTTTCCGGAAAACTTACCGGGAAGGCGGGAGAAACTTCAAGTTCTTCTGCCAGGCGGTACACGTCTACTGGCACCCGGCCCACCGCTACCACGGCGACGGTTCCGAGACGGCCCTGCTGGCTATCAGGCTCTGCGACCACTACGGGCTGGACACCACCGTCATGCAGCCCCTCATCAACTGGCTCTACCTCTGTTACCGGGAAGGTCTCTTGGGGGAAGAAGAAAGCGGGCTGCCCCTTTCCCGGTTCGGCAGCGCGGAATTTATAGAAGAGCTCACCGGCAAGATAGCCCGGCGGGAAGGCTTTGGCGAGGTGCTGGCCAAAGGCCCCGTCCGGGCGGCCGAGAAAATAGGCGCCAGGGCCCGGGAGTTAACTTCAGAGGTAGTTGCCACTTACGCCGGGGAAACCCGGGATTACGATCCCCGTCTCATACCGGCCAACGCCCTCCTCTACGCCACCGAGCCCCGGAGGCCCATCAACCAGCTCCACGAAAAGAGCCACTCCCTCTGGCTCTGGCTAAAGTGGCAGCAGGGCGATGCCGACGGCTTTCTATCCCATGACGACCTGGTGACCATGGCCCAAAATTTCTGGGGCGATGCCCGGGCGGCGGATTTCACCACCCACCAGGGCAAACCCCTGGCCGCCAAAAAAATCCAGGACCGCACCTACGCCAAGGAAAGCCTGATATTATGTGACTTTTTATGGCCGGTTCTCTGGGTCAGGTTTGCAGAGGACCATACCGGAGATCCCACCCTGGAAAGCCGACTCTACTCCACCATTACCGGGCGGGAGATAGACGAAGCGGGCTTGAACCGGATAGGAGAGCGGATATTTAATCTGCAGAGGGCTATCCTGCTGCGGCAGGGCTGGCCGGGCAGAGAAGGAGACAGTCTCATGGACTATATTTTTGATGAACCCCTGGAAGGTGTATTTTTCAATCCCGAATGCCTGGTGCCGGGGAAAGACGGCCAGCCTGTCTCCAGGAAGGGCAACAGGCTGGACCGCGAAGACTTTGAAAAGTTAAAAGACGAATACTACACCCTGCGGGGATGGGATGTAGCCGGCGGGCTTCCCACCGAAGACAAGCTGCGGGAACTGGGCCTGGAAGATGTGGCCGAAGACCTTAAAACAAGGAACCTGCTTTATTAGCTCCTGCCGGCATGCGCCCGTTCGTTTCCCTTAATCCAGATCCATCAGCTGTTCCAGGCCGTAAACCAGGCCTTCCACCTGCGGGGCCTGTTTGACCGCCATTAAAAGCCCCGGCATGAAGGAGCGGCGGTTCATGGAGTCGTGGCGTATGGTCAGGGTCTGGCCTTCGCCCCCCAGTATGACCTCCTGGTGGGCTACCAGTCCCGGCAGGCGAACGCTGTGCACCCGGATGCCCTCGTGGCTGCCGCCCCTGGCCCCGGGCAGCTTCTCCAGGAAGCCTTCGCCTTCTTCACTGCTTCCGGGGCTGTTTTCGCCCGCGCCTTGCTCCCGGTTTTCCGCCATCAGCTCCGCGGTTTTCAGCGCCGTTCCCGAGGGGGCGTCCACCTTGCCGTCGTGGTGCATCTCGATAACCTCCGCCTGCGGGAAGAAGCGTGCGGCCATCCGGGCGAATTTCATCATGAGCACTGCACCCAGGGCAAAATTGGGAACCACCACGGCACCGGTGCCATGGGAAGCCGTCAGCTCTCTGATTTCGGCAAAATCCGCCTCGGTCAATCCGGTGGTGCCCACCACCGGGGGCACCCGGTTTTTAAGGCAGGTGCGTATATTCTCCATAACTGCCGTGGGGACGGTAAAATCCACCACCACGTCGGGCCCCGCGGCTGCCACCGCGCCCGCCAGTTCGGCGGAAATCTCTACCCCGGCCTTTTCTCCTGTAACCGCCTCTCCGATGTCTTCCCCGTTTTTATTCAAATCCACTGCGCCGCACAGCTGGACTTCCGGGTCTTCCAGCACTGCCTGGACCGCTTCCCGGCCCATCCTTCCCAGTGCGCCGCAAACCAGCACCTTTAATTTAGACATATGGCACCTCCCAGTATTTCGTAAATTTTCTCTTTCACCAGGCAGGTTATTCCTTGCACTGGTAATACTCTGTGTTATACTATAATAACCAGGATAATTTAGCCTGTTATTCTTTTATTTTAGCACAGGCAAGCGGGGACAAACCACCGTTTTAAAGCGGTATGCTTTTAAATCGGTGGATATAATAATAAAAAGGGGCATAAATTAAATTGTAGCATAAAATAGTTAGGAGGGAACAGCATGTTAAAAGTAGGAATAAACGGCTTTGGCCGTATAGGGAGGCTTACTTTCCGTTCATACCTGGAGCGGAAAAATTTTCAGGTGGTAGCCATTAACGACCTGGTAGATAACGCCAGCCTGGCGCACCTGCTCAAGTACGATTCCAATTACGGTATTCTCCCCCACGAAGTAGGTGTAAAGGGAGACAATATTACCGTGGACGGCGAGGAAATCAAGATCTTGAGCGAAAAAGACCCCGCCCGGCTGCCCTGGAAGGAGATGGGCGTGGACGTGGTTATTGAATCCACCGGCCTGTTTCGCTCCCGGGAAGCCGCTTCCAAGCACCTGGAAGCGGGAGCCGCAAAAGTAATAATCACCGCCCCCAGCGGCGATGCCGACATTACCGTGGTACTGGGAGTAAACGAGGACAAATACGATCCCGAGAAGCACCACATTATCTCCAACGCTTCCTGCACCACCAACGCCCTGGCCCCGCTGGTAAAAGTCATGCACCAGACTTTTGGCGTAAAGAAAGGTATTATGAACACCACCCACGCGTATACTAATGATCAGCAGCTGCTGGATCTGCCGCACAAGGATCTCCGCAGGGCGCGGGCCTCGGCGATTTCCATGATACCCACCAGCACCGGTGCGGCCAAGACGGTAGGGGTGGTTATCCCCGAGCTGGAAGGCAAAATCGACGGTTTTGCCGTGCGGGTGCCCACCTCCACGGTTTCCCTGGTGGATTTCGTGGCAGAGCTGGAGAAGGAAGCCACCAACGAGGAGATCAACAAGGCCTTCCAGGAAGAAGCCAGCCGCTCCGCCGTGCTGGATGTAAGCCAGGAGCCCCTGGTTTCGGTGGACTACAAGGGCAACCCCCACTCTTCCGTGGTTGACGCCATCTCTACCATGGTAGTGGGTGAAAACCTGGCCCGCGTGGTGGGCTGGTACGACAACGAGTGGGCATACTCCTGCCGCGTCCGTGACCTGGTAGAATACCTAGCAAGCCGGAAGTAGAAAGGCGCCTGGTTTGAAGTTTAACCGGCGCGAGAGGAGGGCAGTATCTTGATAAGCCTGGAAAAACAGAGCGGTCTTCCCCTGGCCTTTGACCGGGAAAGGAAGCACAAGCTCATCTTTAAAGAAGGCATTACCGCGGTGGAACCGGATATCCGCACCAGGGACCAGATGGATGAAGTCCTGTTTGAACCCGATGAGGAAGGTCCCCGGGAACTGTACTACATGTTCCGCGGGGTGGCCCTGGAGGAAGACCGGGAAAGGTTAAGTGAAAGCGGCCTCCGATACGACATCACCTTCATACGCCCGGGCTCTATAGGGCGGGAGCACCTCAAGACCGCCGGGCACTATCACCCCGAAAAGCCCGGCACCCACCTCACCTACCCCGAGGTGTACGAAGTGATATACGGGAGGGCCCACTACCTGCTGCAGAAGCCGCGGGAAGGCAACTTCGGCGACATGGAGTCGGTCATACTCATTGCCGCCAAACCCGGGGATAAGGTGCTCATACCACCCGGGTTTGGGCATATAACCATAAATCCCGGGGAAGACCCTCTTATCATGAGCAACTTCGTGGAAAAGAGCTTTAGCTCTGTTTACGAGCCTATCCGGGAACGGGGTGGCGGCGCATATTTCGAGCTGAAAGGCGAAGAAGGCACCGAGTTCATGGGCAACTCCAGCTACGAGCACCTTCCCCCGCTGCGGAGGTGCCCGGTGGTTTCCTCCACCCGGCTGAACCTGCACCGGGGACTGCCCCTGTACAGCGTCTTTCAGGAAGACCCTACCTTTTTCTCCTACCTGGTTTACCCGGAAAAATTCCGGGACGCCTTCGAGGAGTACCTGCAGGACCTGCTGGGTGGAGCCAAAATCTCCTGATACAGCCCTTATGCTGCTTGAATTAGCTTTTCCATTGTTTGCAGCAACCGGCCGAAAAAAGAAAAAGTAAGGGCCGCCCTTTCAAGGGCGGCCCTTTTACTGCCCTGTCGGATGTATGTTAACCCACTAGAGCATTTTCTGAGTAGTCACCCTGGCGCCGGGTGGCGCCATCACTAGAAGGTGGAAAATACCCAGCAGAGCTGGTGTAAGTGGTTGGC
>CAYODA010000045.1:0-12641 GCA_964402625.1 uncultured Syntrophomonadaceae bacterium
TCCGGGGATAACCGCTATGCTACCAGTGCCGCCGTGGCTGAAGAGCTGTTTGAGGAGCCGGACCACGTGATCTTTGCCGCCGGACCCGATGAAAGGCTGGCGGATGCCATGGCCGGCGGTTACCTGGGTGCGATTTATAACGCCCCCCTCCTTTATTTGAGCGACGGGATCCCCGGCGAAGTGGAAGCCAGTTTGCCCGAAATTGTGAATCCCGAAACCAGGGCTTTCCTGCTGGGAGGTACTGCTGCTGTACCCGAGGCGTTAGCCGGACAGGTAGCTTCCCTGGTAAGGGAGATGAAAGATGAGCACGTGGTGGAAGAAAAACCGATAATATTCGTACACGGAGGAGCGGGTTCGGCAGAGCAGTTTGAGACGCAGGCCAAGAGGTTTGCAAGCAACGACTACCAGGAAGATATCGAAGTTCTGGAATACTGCACTTTTAGATGGGAATCCGACGAATACAAAGGGGAGGTTATTGCCAGGCTCGCAGGACTGATAGAAGAGGTTTTGGAAGAAAGTGAAGCCGACCGGGTTAACCTGGTAGGCCACTCCAGGGGCACCACCGTATCAGGCCTGTTTTTTGAAGCGTTCCCGGAACAGCACCAGAACGTGGCCAGGTACGTGGGTCTGGACGGGGCCGGCGTCCAAGAAGCAGTGGGTCCCTCCCTGGGAGTATGGTCCGGCTGGAGCATGGCCCGCGGCGAACCGGAAATAGCAGGCGGGGAGAACGTGTATTTCCAGGAGATGGGGCATACCGAGGTGCCTACTTCGGAAGAAACGTTTGCGGAAATGTATTCCTTTATAACCGGAGAAGAGCCCCAAACTACCAAAATATTGCCGGAGGAAGATATAACCGTAGAAGGACGGGTCAACATACATCCCGAGAATTTATTTGACGAAGAAGGCACTTTAAAAATATTCGAAGTGGACGGCGAGACCGGCCATAGGATTGAAGAGGAGCCGGTAGAGACACTACCGGTAGGACCGCCGGATGGAAGCTGGGTTTTTGAAGAAGCTGAACCCAACACGCACTACGAATTTGTGCTGGAGCGGGAAGGCAAGCGGCCGCACCATTTCTACCGCGAGCCTTTTGTAAGGAGCAACCATTTTGTCCGTTTGAACACCAGCCGCCAGGAAGATCCCGGCGAAATAGGAGAGATTGCAGAACCCGGCGACGGGCACACCAACCTGAACATTGTCAGGCAGCGGGAGTTCTTTGGCGACCGGGAAGACAGCGACGTATTGGAAATTAACGGCATCAACGTAATAAACGAGAACATTCAGAACTTTGTAAACCAGACCATAGCCATGTTTGTAGTAGATTGGGGTGCCGACGGGGAAAGCGACCTGACGCAGCCCATCGAAGCATACCACGACATAATCTTCTTCACGGGTGTCAATTACCACATACCCGCGGCCGATCCTCCCGAAGACCCGGAAGAAGACACTGTTTCCCTGGAGTTAACCCCCAGGGGATACGAGGATGTGACCCAGTCTATCAACATTCCCAACTGGCCTTCTTCTGGTCACCGGGTAACCGTTCAGTTCAAGGACTACACCTCCGAGGATGTGGAAAGGTAATAAGGTAAGCAAATTAAAGCCGGGGGCGGATGCCTGTTAACCGTCCCCGGCTTTTTTTATAATACTTATTTCTTTGGTTTTAATAATGTTCCCTGTAAAATAAAACTTCTATAAGCCTGCAATTGAAAATTATTTTAATAGCAAAGATATAAAGGATCAGGAGGGTTTTTGTAAGATTTTGTTGAAACATGTTATTGAAGTGAGTGTCGCATTAATTCAATTGTTCTGAATACTTGACCATATCTTAAGATAACAGGCAAGTTCCATGTCATAAAAGTTTTGGAGAAGATAAAAGTGAATTCTATAAAAGAAAGATTGCGTTCCAAATTATTTTTAATAACTGCTATCCCCATTATTTTCTTTGTCATATTGTCCATAGTCTATATAATTCCCGACATAAGAGATAATGTTTTCAACGCCAAAAAAGAGCAGGCCCGGGAACTTGGTGAAGTGGGCTTATCCGTTGTAGACTACTATCACGGCAAAGAACAAGAAGGCGAAATGTCCACTGCAGAAGCACAGCAGGCTGCCATAGATACTTTGCGTGAAATGAGATTCGGGGAAACAGAAGATGATTATTACTGGATATTGGGTTATGACCACGAATTGATGATGCACCCTTACACTACTGACCTGGTAGGCGAAAGTCTGCAGGATTTCCAGGACCCGCAAGGTGTTTATTTAGCCCGGGAAATGGTGGAAGTGGCAAAAGAAAAAGGGGAAGGACATGTTGAATACAGTTGGCAATATTACGATGAAGAAGAAAGAATAGAACCCAAAATTTCTTATGTAATTGGTTTTGAGCAGTGGGACTGGATTATCGGCACGGGTGTTTATATGGAAGATATTTTACCCATGGTGATAACCAGGATCGTAACTATAGCCGTTTTTATAGCCGGCACCGTTATTGTTTCTTTCCTTGTTACCTGGAAACTCTCCCATTCCATGATATTGCAGCCCGTAGGCCATCTGGTAAAAGCTGCTGGAGAACTGGGAGGGGGGAATTTACAGAAAAAAGTTGAGGTGACCAGTAAAGATGAGATAGGGCAGCTGGGTTATGCCTTTAATCAAATGAGTGAGAACATTTCATACTACCAGAGACAGCTGCAGGAACAAAACAAGGTGCTACAGGCCATCCTGGATAATGCCCCCGTTGGAATATGGCTGGTGGACCAGGAACAAAAACCGGTTATTGTAAATCAATATTTTAAAGATAATACGGGTATGGGAACCGGGGTCTGTAGCTTGACAGAAGAAGAGTCGGCCTACTGTATAATGACCAATGAGGAGGCTTTTAAAAAAGAGCGTCTACAGCAGTACGAACAAGAGTTAACCTTTAAAGACGGCAAAAAACATGTTATACAGACCATGAAGACCCGTCTTTTAGATGAAGACGGGAATGTTTTAGGTGTTTTAGGTTTGGGTGTAGACATCACCGAACGAAAAAAGATGGAGGAAGAGTTAATTAAAAGCGAAAAGAAGTTCAGGACATACATAGACAAGGCGCCTGTCGGGGTTTTTGTTGTAAACAGAGAAGGAGAATTCCTTGAGGTAAATGAAGAGGCATGCAGGATGAGGGGGTATACGAAAAAAGAGCTGTTAAACTCTAATATTACAGACATTGTCCACACGGATTACCTTAACGTATCAAGAAAACACTTTCAACAGGTAAAAGAAGCGGGAAGGGCCGGAGGGACCCTTAGAGGAAAAAGAAAAGATGGGAGTTGTTTCTGGTACGATAATTATGCTGTGAAAATAAGTGATGACTTGTTTATAAGTTTCCAGATGGATGTCACAGAAAGAATAGAAAAAGAAAAACAGATAAGAAGAAGCGAAGAAAAATTCAAGACGCTGTTTGAACAGAATGTAGTGGCGATTTACCTGCATGATGTCAAGGGCAACATACTTGATGTAAACGATGAAGCCTGTTCCCAGCTGGGTTATACACGCCAGGAGCTGCTGAAAATGACCGTTCTTGATTTGCACCGGGATGAAGAATTGAAAAACAATTTGCTTTTGCAGTGGCCTCAGTGGGGGCAGGGAGAAAGATATTACTTTGAAGTAGAGCACATGCGTAAAGACGGAACCTTAATTCCTGTAGAGGTTTCTGCAGGAGTAATAAGTTATGACAACAAAAATATTATCATGGCACTGGTCAAGGACATAACGGCCCGTAAAACGGCAGAAGAAAAAGTTATTTATTTAAGTTTTTATGATAAACTAACCGGGCTGTATAACCGAAACTATCTGGAAGAAGAGATGGACAGGCTTGAAAAGTCCAGGGATATGCCTGTAGGTGTTATTATGGCTGATCTCAACGGTCTTAAATTAGTCAACGACTCTTACGGGCACTGCGTGGGGGATGAATTGCTCCAGAAAACAGCGGATATTTTAAGGGAATCTTGCCGACGTGAAGATATTATTGCCCGCTGGGGCGGGGACGAATTTGTGATACTGCTTCCCCGGGTGAGTGAAAAAAATATTATAAATATAAGCAGGAGGATCAGGGAAAACTGCCATGGTTATTTTGTAAAAGACATTCCCGTCTCCCTTGCAGTAGGTACAGGTATTAAAGAGGATGCCGGCGAGAGCTTTGAGGATGTGTTAAACGAGGTAGAGAGCAAGATGTACAAGGAGAAATTGCCGGAAAGCCGCAGCACCAGAAGTGCTGTATTAAGGACGCTTTTAAAGACCCTGGAAGAAAAAAGCTTTGAAACAGAACTACATGCCGAGCGGATGCTCATGTTTGCCTGGAAAATAGGTGAAAGAATAGGGCTCCCCGATTCGGAGCTGAATCGTTTGAGCCTGGTAATTACACTTCACGATATCGGGAAGATAAACATACCCGAGAAAACTTTGACTAAAAGAGATTCCCTTACTGAAGAAGAGTGGGAAATGATTAAAGAACACCCGGAAGTAGGGCACAGGATTGCCTTTGCCAGCGAGGAATTTGCCCACATAGCCGAAGATATTTTATCTCACCACGAGAGGTGGGATGGCACGGGATATCCAAGGGGATTAAAAGAAGACGAAATTCCTCTACTGGCACGCATAACTGCGATTGTTGATGCTTACGAAGTCATGTCCAACGGTCGGCCCTATAAAGAACCCATGTCTCAAGAAGCAATAATTGAGGAATTTAGAAGGTGCTCCGGCACGCAATTTGATCCTGGGCTGGTGGAAATCTTTATTGAAATCCTGCAGAAAGAGTAAGCACCGGAAAGGCTGCGGACAAACAAACATGATCATAATACTGGTTGTGCCTTCGATTTAACTTTTGGGAATCCGGGATGTAGGGAAGCCAGGCTCCCTCCATCCCGGATTCCCAAGGAGGATTCGGCAACTTCATTCATGGTAGCTGTCTGTTATTCTACGGCAGAAGAGATCTCTTCACTTCCAGAGCTTATTTCCTGGACTGAAGAAGTTACTTTTTCTATTTCTTCAGTCATGGTTCTAATTTCGCTGTGTATTTTAAAATTTTCACACTACCTCTATTAGCCATATCAGGTAAAAAAAATTATAATATTAAATTAATGTACACTTTTAGAAGGAACAAACAGTTAACTTATAGAATTATTGAACGTGAAAAATAATTTTAAAAATTACCAGTAACTTACTACATATAAAATTATCTTTTGCATAATAAGGGAGTGTTGTATATGGATGGTAAGACAGCCCTTAAAAATTCACAAATTTTAGAAAGAAAGAAGGCTTCCAGGATAGTAAAAAATATCCCCAAGGGCGTGCTTGTTATTGCGGACATAAATTCTGGAAACATATGCTTTAACCAGAGGGCAGCTGAAATTTTAGAGTTATCTTCCAGAAACTACACTTCTTCTGAGGAAGTTTTGCAACAGCTCAAGAATCTTCACTACCATAATGGTGAAAAAATTGTCCCGGAAGATAATCCTGTTAATAGAGTAATCAAGGGAGAAACCCTTAAAAACCAGGTAGTGGTTTTTAATCAAAATAAAAAGCAAAAAATTGTTATTTTCAATGCCAATCCCATATACGACTCAGAGGGGAAAATTGAAGGAGCGGTGGTAATTGTTGAAGAGATAACTGAATACAAGCAGTTGAACCGGGAACTGGAGAGGAACGAGCAAAAGATTGGCTCAGAGCTTGAAGCTGCCAGGATAATACAGGACTACAGCACTGCCATGATACAGGCCGAAGATGTGGAAGAAATTTACGATTTTGTTATTGACGCGGTCATGGTGATCATGCGTTCAGATTTGGCTCTCTTACATGTTTACCATCCAGAAGGTGAAGAAGAGGGGCTCTGGCTGGTAAGGCACCGCGGCTTTGGTCAGGATTTTAAAAATAACTATAAATTTATCAGCACCCTTTCTCAAAGTTTATGGAAGTCATGCGTGCAGAAGAAGGAGAGAGTTGAATTATCCGATACAAATAACAGTTCCACTTGGGATGACGAAAGGGTAAAAGAGATAGATTGTAATCATTCTGGCATCTGTGCCGGGCAATCAATTCCGCTGTTAACCCGCCATGATGAATTATTGGGAATAATCTCGACGTACTGGGACACTCCCCGGGTTCTCAAGGGTAGGGAAATACAAAGTTTAGACAACCTCTCCAGGCAGGCAGCGGATTTAATTGACAGTAAAAAGAGAGAAAAGGATTTACTTAAAGAAATTGAAGAGCTAAAAGAGATTAACCGAAGAAAAAATGAATTTTTGAGCCTGCTTTCTCACGAAATACGTAACCCCTTGTCCACCATCTCCATGGGTTTAACGAGCCTGGAGAAATTTAAACCCGGCGAAGATCAGTTTATAAAGGCTAAAGAAATTCTGAGACGGCAGATGAGCCAGCTAATTCGCCTGGTTGATGATTTATTGGCAGTGACCAGGATAAATCGAAATAAGATTGTGCTACAGAAGAGGCGGGTGGAAATCAATAACCTGGTACGCGAAGTGGTGGAAACTTATAGCTCCGAGTATAAAGAAAAAGGTATCAGCCTGAAGTTTGAACCTTGTAAAGAGGGGCTATATGCAAGTGTAGATCCGGATATAATGCACCAGGTGCTTATTAACCTCTTACACAACTCGCTAAAGTTTAACGACAGTGGTGGAAAGACAAAAGTATTTATAAAAAAAGACCGGGAGAAACGGAGTGCTGTAATCTGTGTTGAAGACAACGGAAGAGGTATAGCCACCGACGCCCTGCCGTATATATTTGAGCCTTTTACCCAGGGGGACTGGGAAAATAGTGACCTGGGGTTGGGACTGTCCCTTGTTAAAGGTCTTACTGAATTGCACGGGGGATCGGCAAAGGCTTACAGTGAAGGACTGGGGAAGGGGACAAGCTTTGAAGTCAGCCTGCCACTTGAAGATGTGGTTCCCGGAGGTACTTGTTCCATCCCTAACAGCTAGCACAAGAGGGTGGCCTGTGATTGTTACTCAAGATTAAGCCATAAATTCACGTGTTAACCGTTTCAAAATAACGATTAATGTGCTTATCGAGCTTCTTGCTCAAGCAAATTATGTGGGGATGGCTAATGTCGTAGCCCTGGTTAAATACTTCATTTAGTTTCTCCCTCAGGTTCTCTATCCGTATTTCACAGAGTTCTTCTTCAATTGTTTTGTAGTAGTTTTTTTCATTGTAATTATGGTAATTAAGGGGGATTTTTTTTATATATTTTTCGGGAGGCATATAGTAAATATTTTGATAAACTTCATCATTCATGCATATCAGGGGGTGGGCTCGCAATATTTTTAACAGCACCCCGGGTGTGAAGTTGCTTCTATTGTACTGGCACAGGGCCAGGCAACTGTATGACTCGAAGAATTTATTAATTTTGGTCTCGCATTCCACCAGCGGATCAATATAAGGGAGAGGCATTACCCAGCTGGTTTCCGGAGTTATGCGCAGTGCGGAAAAACCTTCAGCCAGGGCTTTTTCTGTTTTCCTCTTCAAGTAGTACATCAGTGATTGGAGGTTAAAACCATTTTTTAACAACAAGGCCTTGTCAGGGTTTTTAATTTCTAACTGCCCGCTTTTTAAAAAATTATCCAGGCCCGGTATGCCATCAGCAAGTTGTTGTTTTATCAAACCTGGACTGTTTTCTTCGGCAATGTATACTATTTTTTCCTCGTTATTAATGCCCTTGTTTACAAATGAGGTAATGGTAGTGCGGTGTTCTTCCGGGGTTTCGTATAGAAAGCAGACGTGGTTTCCAGGCTGTAGTTCACTCATGATTTGTTGCATTATTTCTCCTCCTTGATGTAAAAAAACATAAAATATCCAGCGAAATCGACAATCACCTTGATATTTCTTTTCCTTTTACCATAAATAAGAAATAGTGTCAAGAAATAAAAATTTATTTTTCAAGCCTCTTAAAAATTATGTTATGTTTGCAAATAAAAAAGGGGATGGCTTGACTGAAACAAACCATCCCCTTTTATTTTTTCCCTTTTATTTTATCTTTCGGGTTTTAGCTACCGGTATTTTACTGCCCGTACTTGCGGGTGGCTTCCAGCATAGCTTTCAGGTTGTCGGCATTGGCGTCGTCCAGGGCCACTCCGTGGCTTAAGACAAAGCCTTCTTTGCCTACATCTTCTATCAGCCTCTTGACGTTTTCTTCTACTTTCTGCGGGGTGCCCACGTTAAGCATGGAAGCGGAAACGTTACCGGCTATGCAGAACCTTTCTCCCAGGGCTTTTTTGGCTTTTACCATGTCGGTATCGTCGAACAGGTAGAAGACTTTGCCCGAAGGCAGGTCCGGGTCGTTAAGTATGTCTACCCTTTCGTTGTAGCTGCCTTCCACGAACAGGTAGGGTACCAGCCCTTCTTCTATCAGGCCGAGCATTACAGCTTTTAAGGAGGGCCAGTAGTATTTCTTGAAGTCTTCACGGGATAAGAAGCCGTCTGCTCCTTTGTGCAGGGGTATGAAGACAAAGGGGTTGTTGTTTTGAGTAGAGGACCTTACTCCCATATCAATCATCAGCGGTACCAGCGCATCCATTGCTTTCTGGAGTTTTTCCGGGCGGCGGAAAATATCCAGCAGGATGGGCCTGGTACCCCTTAAGGTGTCACCCAGGGAATCAAACGGTGCCTTGGAGATGCCCTGGACTATATGAGGTACTCCCAACTGGGAAACGATTTCGTTGTCAATTTCCGCTACGGCGCTGATCCAGTTCAGGGCCTCCTGGCCGGCTTCCAGGTACTTCTTGAAGGATTCCTGTACATCCGGGATACCCACAGGTATCATGTGGGCTCCTACGTTGGGAAGTTCAAGAATGTCGGTGAAAGGATCCATGTTTGCCCATCCCTTCAAGGAACCAAAAATCCGGGGCATGTAGTGCCTCATCCAGAAACCGGAGGGGTCGTTTATCAGCTTGTCGTATTCGTCGCCTTTAACGTACTCTTTTTCCAGGGTCTGGTAGCCGGAGTTTTTGTCTACCCCCTGTCCCGGCCACTGGTACAGCTGGTAGTCCAGTATTTCCAACACTTTTCCGGAACCAATGATGAACGAGCTCATTATGTTTTCGGGTTGGAAATCAAAGTGAAACTTCTTCCAGGCTTCGCCAAGCTTGTTATAATCGTACATTATGTCTTCACAGGTTATGCCTTCGGCGTATTTAGCCGGGTAGAAGCCTACGTTCAGTAGTGAACGGACTCTTTTGTTTTTAAGAGCCAGGGCGTCTTTCCAGTCCTGGGTGATTTGCTGGTAGTTTTCTTTGGCCTTGTCGCTGGCGAAAGTGATATCCGGGTTCATCCAGGATTTGAATCTCTCTTCAAACTTCTCTTCAGGAGACAGCTTGTTCCAGTTTTCCACCATCATGGGCTAGCCCTCCTTTACCCAGTTTTTTAATACCGAGACAGCTTCCACTGCGTTTTTGGCCCAACCGTCTGCACCGGTGTATTCCACTACCTCATCGTTAACCGGCGCGCCGCCAATAATAGTTTTTACGTTATCACCAAGACCGGCGTTGTTAATGGCTTCCACGGTTTCTTTCATGGCGTCGAATGCCATAGTGAGAAGGGCGCTCATCCCAACCACATCGGGCTGGAAGTTCTTTATTTCCTCTACAAAATTTTCGGGGGGCACATCTTCTCCTATGTCCTTTACTTCAAAACCGTTGATATCCAGCATGAAAATCACGATATTTTTGCCTATGTCGTGGATGTCCCCTTTTACGGTACCGATCAGTACTTTGCCCAGCTTTTGTGCGCCTTCTTCGGCCTGTTTTTCTTCCAGGTGAGGCTTAACTTTTTCTGTAACCTGGTTCAGGATTTCACCAGTCATAAGAAGTTCGGGCATGAAGTATTCGCCTTCTTCATACTTCTTACCCACGGTTTCCACGGCGTTTTTGGTAGCATCCAGGATTTTGAGGGGGTCTTCTCCTTGTTGGAGCATTTTTTCTGCGAGGTCGAGTGCTTCTTCCTCTTCCATGTTGATAAGAGCTTTCTTGAAATCTTCTAACATAACTTTCCCTCCTTTAATAATAGCAATAAATTTCACTGCTGCTAAGTCCTGATATTCCTATTTTATCATAAAATTGCAGAGAAATTGAGTAGGTTTTTTAAAAATTTTATATGTATATACATATTATGAAGTAAATATGAAGTAAATTTATTAGGTTTTATTCTTACCTGTTATGCAATTTATATGCCGGGATTCTTTTTATTTGGTCCAGACGCCTGCTGAAGTGGAGCGGTATCCCAGCCCCTGGTAGACGGCATCGATAAGGCTTTGGCCTCTTTCGTTTACTGCCATTCCCTGACCCATCTGGTTCATGGTATAGCCAAAGGACATTTTTTCGTCGGGATCGGCAAAGCCTATTGATCCCCCGTAGCCGTTGTGTCCGAAGGCGGATTCCGAGATAAGGAGGCTGTCCTGCCTTCCGGGCGGTTGCCTCCTGTTGTCCATTGCTTTCATGTACCCCAGCGTAAAGCGGGTGGGGATTAAAAGCGTAAAGTCTTCACCGGTAGCAGAGTAAACAGAGGACATGCGGATGATGCTGTCCTGGTCCACCAGGTTTATACCGCGCAGGTTTCCGCCGCAGGCAAGGGGGGCGTACAGCCCGGCCAGGCCTCGGGCGTTGGTTATGCCTCCCGCTGCAGGTATTTCAGCGGCATGAGCTTCCCTGGTATCACATACCCCGGGTTTGGTATAGCCGCCCGTATTAAAGGTCATGAGGTAGGGCACGGAAGATTTATCCGCCATGGCCTGGAAGAAAGGACTCTTCATCATCTCTTCCTGTGTGGGAGGAGGGGGAGCTATCATGGGGGCCACGTGGGGTTCCATTTCTTCAGGGAGCCCGATCCAGAATTCCAGTCCCAGGGGCTTAGCTACTTCTTTGTGGAAAAAAGTTCCCACGGACTGGCCGGTTACCCTTCGGATAATTTCTCCCACCAGCCAGCCAAAGGATAGCGGATGATAACCGTTGCGAGTTCCCGGCTTCCAGAAAGGCTCCTCTTCTTCCAGGGCTTTAACCATGTATTCCCAGTCGTAAAAGGCGCCTTCTTTTAACTCTTTCCTGATATGGGGCACACCCGCCTGGTGGTTTAAAAGCATCTTCACGGTAATGTTTTCTTTACCGTTCTTGCCGAATTCAGGCCAGTATTTGCTGACCGGCAGGTCCAGGTCTATCTCCTTGCGGGAGTTCAAAATATGGGCGCACAGAGAGACTGCTCCTTTGGTAGAAGACCATACCAGGCAAACCGTGTCTTCCTTCCAGGGTGTTCCTTTTTCCTGATCGGCGGTGCCTCCCCACAGGTCTACTACAGTTTCCCCCTCGATGGTTACGTTTACTGAACCTCCTACTTCACCGCGCTCGGTGAAATTGCGTTGAAATTCCCGGTAAACTCCTTCAAAACGTGGATCGCACTTCCCTTGAATTTCCGGCATTGAACAAATTCCTCCTTTTAGATTATAAATTTACCAGCTTCGTCAGGCACAACTCCCTAATACCTAATGATGGATGAATTTCATGAATATTAAGTATTATGGCTATATTTAATAATTCCATAAAGGCACTGTTAAATCCTTCTTGTTTTGAGAGGTGTTTCTGCAGGCAATTTATATATGAAATACCCGGCATGAACTTTTCAAATAACCTTCAATAGTGAAATTTCATCTTTATGCCCCTGGTTAAATTAATAATGATACCCCTTTTAATATGTTTCCTCTGGAAATGCAGGGAAGTTATAGCCGGCAAAAAATACCTGCAGAATCTGGTAACCCTGGCAGTCACCGTGTATGTGATTCTAATGGGATATTATGCGGCAGGTTTTTATTTTGGTTTGTTTTATTAGTTTAAAAGACGAATTTCCCTGCGCCTGGTAGAGGTTTTTCTTTCCATATTGGAAAAAGAGAATTTGTTCTTTCATAACGGCAGGAGAACTATTAATAAATTTGGCATTGGAGTCCCCTAATTATTTTTGCGTTTCGAATAACTGTACAGGGAAAAAACAGATCAATGTAAAGGAGGGAGAGATAAAGTTGATGGACAGGATGAAAAAGAGCACGGCTTTTGCTGTGGTTCTGGTAATGCTTTTGGCGCTGGTGCCCTCAACCATGTTGGCGGAGGACAACTCCGGCGATAATGGGGATGTTGAGGAGAATGGCGAAGAAAACGGTGACAGAGAGTGCGCAGCGGTAGTGGAGGAAGGAGAAAGTATACAGAAAGCAGTTGAGGACGCAGAAGAAGGCGATACCATATGTGTAGAAGAAGGGGATTACCGGGAAAGCATAACGGTGGATGTGGAAGATTTAACCCTGAAGTCCCTTGAAGGTGCTGAAAACACGGAAATAGAAGCCGGTGAAGAGGAAGCTTTTGTGGTTGAAATTGCAGCCGACGGGGTAACCCTGGAAGGATTTACCCTTGCCGGGGTGGCAGTCGATGAAGAAGGCGACAATGAAGGTAAAGCCTGCGGTGTACTTATAGCAGACGAAGTTAGCGGAGTGACGGTGACCGGTTGTGAAATATCTGATATAAGCAGCGAAGAAGGCGGAGCCTGCGGAATATACGCTGAAAACCCGGAAGGCATGGTACTGGAGAACAACCGGGTAAGCGATGTCAACGGGGAAACTGCTG
>CAYODA010000046.1:0-12438 GCA_964402625.1 uncultured Syntrophomonadaceae bacterium
TGTCGAATGTATGCAGCTTTCATATAAAAGTCAGGCACGTATGCAAAATGAAGTTCATCTCTTTGAACCAGGTACTTTGCGTTGGGAAAAAGACCTACACCTCCGGCATGATCCAGGTGTAAATGTGATTGCACCACCCACTTAACTTCTTCTGGAGCTACACCTGCTTCTTTTAATTGATTTATTATCCACTGGCCTTCGGTCATAACCGGGTCATAGGCGCCTACAGCATCTCCCCAGTGCTTGTTTTTATCCCTGCTTACTTCCAGAGCCATCCCGGTGTCATAAAGTACGTAGCCGCGAGGATGCTGAATGAGGAAATAAGGTACCGGTACCTCAAATTGCTCTCCCAGGCCTCTCCCCATGGTGAAGAGATGTTTAAAACTTTTAAGAGTGCCTCCTTCAAAAAAATACAATTTCATAATATTACCTCCTTTTACTCATTTGCAAAATGGACTACTAAAGAATTTTTCAAAAAAGGAAAACAAGCAATTTTTGTGCCACCAGTTATATATTTAACGGGTGAATGGTATGGGGCTATATCAGAGTGATTCTCAGAAAGGGGTCAAAGTAAATCGGGGGGGTATTATTGTGCATGGATGCACAACTATAGTGAAGAAGTGCAACTCTGCACAAGCAGATAAACGCTATAAATTTAATGACAGAAAATTATATAAGGATATAGCAGTGTAAAACCTGCTATTTTAGGCGAATTTAATTTTTGATTTAGATAAAGAAATTGGTGGTACAGTTTTTGCTAGTTGTTTAGGAAACAAGTATGAAGAAACAAAAAAGTATCCAATAAAACCTGGAGGTGAGAGTTTGCTAAAGCGTGAGGAGTACCTGGAGTCGCTGCGGAAGTTAAATTTAAAAGTCTACATGTTTGGTGAACCGGTAGAGGACGTAGTAGAACATCCTGTTATCAGGCCTTCTATTAATTCAGTAGCAAAGACTTATGAGCTGGCCGAAGATCCCCTGTACGAAGATCTGATGACTGCTCACTCTAGCATAAACGGGGAAAAAATCAATCGTTTTACTCACTTGCATCAGAGCAACGAGGACCTTATCAAAAAGGTTAAAATGCTGCGTCTTTTAGGGCAAAAAACTGCTTCCTGTTTCCAGCGCTGCGTAGGCATGGATGCTTTTAATGCCGTAGACAGCGTTACTTTTGAACTGGACCAGGACAGGGGGACCAGCTACCATCAGCGTTTCCGGCAGTTTATGGACTACGTGCAGAAGAAAGACCTGGTAGTGGACGGGGCCATGACCGATCCCAAAGGAGACCGCTCCAAGAGTCCGTCTCAGCAAAGCGATCCCGATATGTATTTGAGAATAATTGAGGAAAAGTCCGACGGTGTAGTGGTTCGGGGAGTGAAACTCCATCAAACCGGGGCGGTTGCTTCCCACGAAATCCTGGTCATGCCTACCATTGCGTTAAGCGAGGAGGACCGGGATTATGCAATATCTTTTGCGCTGCCCAGCGATGCTGAAGGAATCTTTTATATCTACGGCAGGCAATCCTGTGATACCCGCAAGCTGGAAGGAGGCAGCATAGACGTAGGTAATTGCAGATACGGCGGGTCCGAGGCCATGGTGGTTTTTGACGATGTATTCGTGCCCAACGAAAGGCTGTTTTTATGCGGTGAGCATGAGTATGCCGGGATGCTGGTAGAGCGGTTTGCCGGATATCATCGGCAGAGCTACGGCGGCTGCAAGGTGGGAGTAGGTGATGTGTTAATAGGTGCTGCAGCCCAGGCGGCTGAATACCAGGGGGTGGAAAGAGCGTCTCATATCAGGGATAAGTTGATAGAGATGGTTCATCTGAACGAAACCCTTTACTGTTCGGGGATAGCCTGCTCCAGCCAGGGGACTCCTACAGCTTCGGGAACCTATCTTATAGACCTTCTCCTTGCCAACGTATGCAAGCTTAATGTAACCCGATATCCTTACGAGATAACCCGCCTGGCTGAAGATATAGCAGGAGGTTTGATGGTAACCATGCCCTCGGAAAAAGATTTCAAGCACAAAGAGTTAGGGCCTTACATCGAAAAATACCTAAAGGGGGTAGATGATGTGCCCACGGAAAACCGAATGCGTATGCTTCGCCTTATTGAAAACCTCACCCTGGGAACTGCCGCCGTGGGGTACCGCACCGAATCCATGCATGGGGCCGGCTCACCGCAGGCCCAGCGGGTGATGATCAGGAGGCAGGCCAATCTGGATCACAAAAAGAGTTTGGCCCGCACCATAGCGGGTATTGATGACTAGCTCCAGCGACGATAGAACTAAGGGTGTTTTCATAGTAGTCACCCCGGCGCCGCTGGCGCGGCGCCACCACTAGAGGTAAGAAAATGAAAGTTAAGGTTTAGCAAGAGCACGGAAGGTATAACCACACGTGAAGTGCGGAGTCAGAAAGAAGAAAAGCCGAGTATAAGATTATTATTTTCAGAGTAGTTGAAATAAAATTTTTAAAGGGGAGTGAGCTTATGAAAAAGTGGAAAGAGATTTATGAGAGCAAGAAGAGTACACCCCAGGAAGCGGTAAAAAAGATAAAGTCCAGAGACCGGGTGGTGTTGGCGCATGCTGCCGGGGAGCCCGCCTGCCTGGTGAACGCCATGGTTGACCGGGCGGAAGAACTGGAAAATGTGGAAATTGTGCATATGGTGGCGGTTGGCCCTGCCCGGTACTGTCAGTCGGGTATGGAAAAACACTTTGTTCACAATTCTCTGTTTGCAGGAGGAAGTACCCGCGATGCAATAAACGAAGGGAGGGCGGATTACACCCCCTGCTTTTTTTCGGAAATACCCCGGCTTTTCAGGGAAAAATATCTACCGGTGGATGTAGCCATAATACAGGTAAGTGAACCCGACGAGCACGGTTACATGAGTTACGGAATTTCGGTGGATTATACCAGGGTGGCTGCGGAGCACGCTCAAACGGTACTGGCGGCGGTTAATCCTAACATGCCACGCACCCTGGGGGATTGCTTTATTCATGTTTCGGACGTGGACTGCCTGGTGGAAACCAGGGAAGACCTGCTGGAAATCCCCCTTCCCGAAATTGGGGAAGAAGAGAAAGCCATCGGTGAAAATGTGGCAGGGCTGGTGGAAGACGGTTCTACCCTCCAGTTGGGGATAGGGGCTATACCTGACGCTGTTCTTATGTTTTTAAATGACAAAAAAGACCTGGGCATTCACACGGAAATGTTTTCCGACGGGGTAGTGGGCCTGGTGGAAAACGGAGTTGTTACCAACCGGGCCAAAACAATTCACCACGGCAAAATGGTAGCTAATTTTTTGATGGGTTCTAAAAAACTGTACCGGTTTGTTCATAATAACCCCCAGGTAGAAATGAAGACCGTGGATTATACCAACGATCCTTTCATAATAGGACAGAACGATAAAATGCTCTCCATTAATTCTGCCTTGCAGGTGGACCTGGTTGGCCAGGTTTGTGCCGATACCCTGGGTTACAAGCAGTTTAGCGGCGTCGGAGGCCAGGTGGATTTTGTCCGCGGGTGCAGCCGTTCCCGGGGAGGAAAGGCCATTATAGCCATGCCATCTACAGCTTCCGGGGGCAAATATTCCCGCATTGTCAATACCTTGATGGAAGGAGCATCGGTAACTACTTCCCGGAATGATGTGCAATATATAGTTACTGAGCAAGGAGTTGCTGACTTGAGGGGTAAAAGTATCCGGAAGCGTGCGGAAGCGCTTATTTCTATAGCTCACCCGGATTTCCGGGGAGAGCTAAAAGAGGGTTTGAAGGCCAAGAGGCATATAGTGTTATAGCAGATTTAACAAAGGTATTACAAGAGATGAAAGAAGGCCGGTTTCTCAGAGAAATCGGCCTTCTTTGAATTGGTTTAAAATGCTTGACCGGATTTTTATTATAGTGTAAAATGTTTATCTGTAAAGAAAACAAACTTGACAGGGGAAAGCTATGGAGATACTGGAGAAGCTGGACAAAATAAATTATCTTTACGATATATACGGTGAACTGCTTTCGGAAAAACAGAGGGAAGTGCTGGAGATGTATTACCTGGATGACTATTCCCTGGGCGAGATAGCAGGGCACTACCAGGTGAGTCGGCAGGCTATACACGATATGCTGAAAAGGGCTGTGGAATACCTGGAACACCTGGAAGAAAACTTGAAGCTGCGGCGTGAGTACTTAAGCCGCCGGGAGAAGCTAAAAGAAGCCCGGGAAATAACAGCCAGGCTTGCAGAAGGAAAGAACTGCAGCCTGATAGAGCTGAACAGGTTGAAAGAGCTGCTTGATGAGCTTCACCGCGAGAACGAGGGAGAAGTTTCCGGAATTGCACGGCAGCAGGAATAAAGAGTCGAGTACTTTCAAAGGCTTAGAATTACATTCTACCCGATTAGAGGTGGGTTTTTTATGTTTACATCGCTTACGGAAAAGCTACAGGAGACTTTCAAAAAGCTAAAGGGTAAAGGTAAGCTAACGGAAAAAGATATTGATGCCGCTATCCGCGAGCTGCGGGTTAACTTGCTGGAGGCTGACGTCAACTTTAAAGTAGTTAAAAAGCTGATGTCAAATGTAAAGGAAAGGGCCCTGGGAGAGGAGGTAATGAAGAGCCTTACTCCGGCCCAGCAGATGGTAAAGGTTCTGCGTGAAGAGCTAACGGATATGTTGGAACAAGAAGATGCCGAATTAACCATGGCCAAAGAACACCCCACGGTGATACTGCTGGCCGGGCTGCAGGGCTCCGGTAAAACCACTACCGCCGCCAAGATGGCCCGCCTTCTACGGAGCCGTGGACACTCTCCCTTGCTCCTGGGGGCCGACCTGGCCAGGCCCGGGGCGGTAGACCAGTTAAAGTCACTGGCTTCCAAGGAAGATCTTCCTTTTGACAGCGAAGGGAAAACGCCTCTGGAGGTTGCACAGAGGGGGTTGAAAAAAGCCCAAAAAGAAGGTAATGACGTGGTCCTGGTGGATACTTCCGGGAGGCTGCATATAGATGAAGAACTTATGGAAGAGCTGACCGGCCTGAAGGATAAGCTAAAGCCCAGTGAAACCTTGCTGGTAGTAGATGCCATGACCGGCCAGGACGCGGTAAACATTGCTTATGATTTTAACGAAAGAATAGGCCTGAGCGGGGTTATTCTTACCAAGCTGGACGGAGATGCCCGGGGAGGCGCGGCCCTTTCGGTAAAGGCAACCACCGGGTGCCCGGTCAAGTTTGTGGGAACCGGGGAAAAGATGGAGGACCTGGAACCTTTTTACCCGGAAAGAATGGTGAAACGTATCCTGGGTATGGGGGATATTCTCTCCCTGATAGAAAAGGCCGAAAGCAGTGTAGACCAGGAAAAAGCAAAAGAGATGGAGAAAAAACTGCGCTCCCAGCAGTTTACCCTGGATGACTTTAAAGATCAGCTTCAGGAAATCCGTAAGATGGGCTCCGTTTCCGACATGCTGGATATGCTTCCCTCGGGAATGGGAGGAGTCCCTTCGGAGCTCAAGAACCTTTCCCTGGGCGATGAACAGCTGGTTAAAACCGAAGCCATAATCAACTCTATGACCAGGGAAGAAAGGGAAGATCCTTCCATAATTAACAGCAGCCGCCGCAAAAGGATTGCCCGGGGTAGTGGAACCAGGGTCCAGGAAATCAACCAGCTTTTAAAGCAGTTTGACATGATGAAAAAAATGATGAAGAAGATGGGGACCATGGATAAGAAGAAAGGTATGAAGAAGTTAAAAGGCATGAAAAATTTGCCGTTTTTCCAATAGAGTTTATTAAATAGAGTAATTTAATGAAATAAAACCAGGAGGTGTAGATTTTTGTCAGTACGTATACGCTTAAAAAGGATGGGAGCAAAAAAGAGTCCGTTTTACCGCATTGTAGTTTCCGATTCTCGTTCCCCCAGGGATGGGCGTTTTGTAGAAGAGCTGGGGTATTATGACCCGGGCACGGATCCGGTGACTTTTAAGATTAATGATGAAAAGGTGCAGAAGTGGCTTTCCCGCGGTGCCAAGCCTTCTGAAACCGTTAAGAAGCTCCTGCAAAAGAACAACAGCCTTTAAATAAAACCGTTAGACTTTGATACTGTTGCGAAGGAGGTTCTAACTGTGCAAGAGCTGGTAGAGCAGATAGCCAGGGCACTGGTGGATAACCCCGATGAAGTGGATGTACGCCAGGTGGAAGGCGAGCGTTCCATAATACTTGAACTGCGGGTTTCCCCCGAGGATATGGGAAAAGTAATAGGTAAGCAGGGACGTATTGCCAAGGCTATTCGAACAGTGGTCGGTGCCGCTGCGGTTAAGGAAGATAAGAAGGTTATGGTGGAAATAGTCCAGTAATTATACCCCTGCTTTAATGTATATCCGGGGAGGAATGGGTGTTGGAAGTACCGTATGTTTGTATAGGTAAAGTTCTGTCTTCTCACGGCGTAAAGGGGGAAGTCAAGGTACATCCTTATACTGATTTCCCGGAACGATGCAGCTGGCTGGAAGAAGTACGGTTAGGGACAGGAAGTGAAAAAGAAGGAAGCTTGCGAAGCTTAAGGGTAGAAAAAGCCCGTATACAGGGGAAACTCTGGCTGCTCAAGTTTGTAGAAGTAGATGACAGGGATGAGGCGGATGACTTGCGAGAGTCTTATCTCTACATCAAGAAAGAGGAAAGAATGCCCCTGCCTGAAGGGCGCTATTATTTTGACCAGGTCATAGGTTTATCTGCTTATACTACAGAGGGTGTTTTTCTGGGGAAAGTAAAAGATATAATCCCTACGGGGGGACATGACACTTACGTGGTGGGTGAAGAAAATAGTGAGAAGGATTACCTGGTTCCCGCAGTAAAGCAGATAATAACCGAAATAAACCTGGGGGAAGCGCGCTTAACTGTCGATCCTCCAGAAGGGCTGTTGGACCTGTGAGCATTTGACAGACGTAGGGGTAGAGCTGGAGAGGACGTCTTATGCTTAAAGTAGATATAATCACCATATTCCCGGAAATGTTTAAAGGCCCTTTCGATGAAAGCATGGTCCGCCGGGCCGTTGACATGGGACTGGCAGAGATTAGAGTGATTGATTTACGTGACTTCAGTGACAACAAGCACTTCCAGGTGGATGATACCCCGTATGGAGGGGGCAAAGGTATGGTATTAAAACCAGAGCCTCTTTTCAAAGCAGTGGAGAGTGTGGCAAAGGAAGCAAGCGGCCGCGAAAAAATACGGGTAATTCTCATGTCGCCTCAGGGGGAGGTTTTCCACCAGCAAAAAGCCAGGAAACTTTCCAAGGAAGAACACCTGGTGATATTGTGCGGGCATTATGAAGGCGTAGACGAAAGGGTACGAAATAGTTTGATAGATGAAGAAATCTCCATAGGGGATTATGTGTTAACCGGTGGAGAAATAGCCGCCATGGTGGTAACTGATGCAGTAGTTCGTCTCCAGCCGGGTTTATTAAGTGAAGAGGCGGTAAACGAAGAATCTTTTGAAGAAGGAGTGCTGGAGTATCCCCAGTACACCCGGCCGTACGAGTACAGAGGAATGAGAGTCCCGGAAGTGCTGCTTTCCGGAAATCACGCGCTTATAAGGGAGTGGCGAAAAGAAAAATCCCTGGAGAATACCAGGCGTAAAAGACCCGACCTTTATCGGCGCTACATGCAGCAGGACCAGGCCCAGGAAAGACACGAAGACACGTAAGTTTACGCTTTAGGCCTTTAAAGCTACAGGAAAAAACAGCTTTTGGAAAATAAGGGCGGCCTGGTATAATGTCTTTCTGCTTGTTAAAAGGAAAAAATAACTTAATACACGTATTAAGGAGGCCAATATCATGGATTTGATTAAAGATGTAGAAAGCAGGTACACCAGAGATGACATTCCGGCTTTTTCACCTGGAGACAGGGTTAGAGTCCAGGTAAAAGTTGTTGAAGGTGGAAGGGAAAGAGTTCAGGCTTTTGAAGGAACAGTTATTCGCCGAAGGGGAGGGGGCACCCGGGAAACTTTTACAGTGCGCCGTGTCTCTTCCGGAATAGGGGTAGAAAGAACTTTTCCCCTGCATTCCCCCGGTATTCAAAAAATTGAAGTCATTAAGAGGGGGAAAGTTCGGAGATCGCGACTGTATTACCTGCGCAATCTGGAAGGAAAGAAAACCAGGATTAAGGAAAGAAGGTAAGCGTACCGGCCTGCAAATAACCTGACACTTAAATGAATTATGTTTGATAATTATTAAAACAGCTGCCGTGCCTTCTTAAAGAGGTCACAGCACTATTGAAGTAAAAAAGAGCTTGTACTCTAATGAAACAGTAAAGGGGGCGTGGGTACCCCTTTATTGTTGTAGAATGAAAATTTGCGGGGGTGTTTCCGGTTAAGGAACTGTGGGATTGGGTGCGTTCCATAATTATTGCGGTTATTCTTGCTCTCTTGATCCGTAGTTTTGTAGTGGAAATACTGGTGGTAGATGGCCAATCCATGTATCCTACCCTGGAAGATGGAGAAAGGGTAATAGTAAATCGCTTTGTGTACTATTTTAGCGAGCCCGAGGCGGAAGAAATAGCCGTGTTTGAATATACCGAAGACCGGGATTTTATTAAGAGAGTTATCGGGACACCCGGCGACGAAATTGAGATCCGCGGAAAAAAAGTTTACCGGAACGGGGAGTTAGTGGAAGAGGAATACTTGAATTTTCAGGATAAACGGCGGGCACAAGATTACGGCCCGGTGGTAGTTCCGTCGGGAGAGTACTTTGTGCTTGGCGATAACCGTGAAAACAGCAAAGACAGCCGCAGCAACTCCGTAGGATTTGTTTCTGAGGAGCAGTTTAAAGGAAGGGCTTTTTTGGTTTTCTGGCCTTTTGCAAATTTAAGGTTGCTGTAGCCGGAAGAGTTTAAACAGGTTGGAAAGGAGAAAGCCCGTTGCCAGGTAACAAGAGGCATCTTGCCCATTCCAAAAAGCACTTGAACAGAATAAAAGAAATGATACGGGCGGTGGATGTGGTGCTGGAGCTGGTAGATGCCAGGGCCCCGCAAAGCAGTCAAAATGAAGAACTTTACCGTTCCGTAAAACCCGGTGGAAGGATAATTGTTTTACATAAATCTGATCTGGCGAACCCTGATGTTACCCGCTGCTGGGTAGAGCATTTCCAAAAACAGGGACTTAAAGTCTTCTCTTTTAGCGCAAAGTTGTCACGCAAGAAACTACTATCCCACCTGAATGATTACTGGTCATCCGGCAAATTTGCCAGGTTTAACCGTCCTCTAAGATTGATGGTGGCAGGGATGCCCAACGTGGGAAAATCAACCCTGGTAAATTTGCTGTTGCAGAAGAAAGTGACCCACACCGGTGATAGGCCGGGTATAACCAGGGGGAGCCAGTGGATCCGCATTCATCCCCGGCTGGAACTCCTGGATACCCCCGGCGTCCTTCAACCCGCGGCCGGTGATGAATGGACTTACCAGTGCCTGGCAGCATTGGGTATTCTTCCTCCCAACAAGTATGATTCTGAAGAGACAGCGCTGTGGTTAATAAATCTCCTTAAAAGCAGCAACCGCTTATCTCTCCTTTCTGAACGATTCGGTGTGGAACCGGAAGAAGAATTTCTTCCCGAAGAGTATCTAAAGAAAATAGGAAAGGCCAGGGGGTGCCTGATAGGAGGCGGAGAAGTGAATTTTCAGGAAGCATCCCAGGTACTATTGAAAGACCTGAGGGAAGGTTTGCTGGGGGCCATATCCCTGGAAGCTCCCCCGGAAGAAGAAGAGGAAAAGGGGGAGAATTAGTTTTGAAGAAACAAAGGACCGTGCAGGATATAGCTGCCAGGATGAAGGAAGGCAAAGTGTCTCCTGAAGAGATAGAAGAATTAAAAAGTGACCCGCGGAAAGGCGTGCGCCGCTTGCTGGAGTCTTATCGGCGAAAGCAGGTATTGGAAGAACAGGAGAACTCCAGGCTGCGCCGCCTGTTTCGCCTGGAAAAAGCCCTGCAGAAAGCTGGCTACTATAATGTGGCCGGAGTTGATGAGGCCGGACGCGGTCCCCTGGCAGGACCGGTAGTAGCAGCTGCAGTAGTGCTTCCTTCCGAAAGCTACCTGCAGGGTTTAAATGATTCCAAGCAGCTTTCTTTTCGCCGTCGAGAGGAGATATTCGAAGAAATCAAGGTTAAGGCCAGGGCTGTAGACTGGGCTACTGCTGATGTGCAAGAGATTGACTACATAAATATCCACCGTGCTTCCTTAATGGCCATGAAGAGAGCAGTACAAAAGCTGGAAGAGCGGGTGGATTTTGTTTTGGTGGACGGTTTTAGCATGGAGGGTATCAATCTGCCGCAACGCCCGGTAAAAAAAGGCGATTCCAGGTGTGCTTCTATAGCGGCGGCTTCTGTCGTAGCCAAAGTAGTCCGCGACAGAATGATGCAGGAGCTGGACGAGCTTTACCCGGGATACGGTTTTGCCCAACACAAGGGTTATGGCACCGCGGACCACCGGGAGGCTATTTTGCGGTTGGGACCGGCTCCACCTCATAGAAAATCTTTTTTGAAAAATGTTTGCGGCACGGAGGTGAGCCGGTGAACCTGCAAAACCGCAGGGAAAAGGGAAACCTGGTAGAGAAATACGTCCGTGATTATCTGGAAAAACAGGGCATGGAAGTAGTAAAAACTAATTTTACCTGCCGTTTTGGGGAAGTAGATATAATTGCACAAGAGGACAGTGTTATGGTTTTTGTGGAGGTAAGAAGCAGGTGGAATAACCCTGCATATACTCCCGAAGAATCGGTTACCCCCGAGAAAACCAGGAGAATGTACCGCGTGGCCAGTTATTACCTGCAGAAAGTTGTAGGTAAAGAAATCTCTTCCCGCTTTGACCTGGTGACTGTTACCCTGAACAATAGCAGAGAAATTGTTACTTTAAATCACTTGAAAGGTATAATTTAGGCAATGATGTTATTACCTGACTGGTTATTTATACCTTTTTAATAGCAGAATTACCATGGACCCAACTTAGTGTGCAAAAGCCGGAATGTTAACATAAATTTATTTTAAATGAACCAATAAAAACAAACAAAGGCCAGAAGCCGTTTTGACGGCTTCTTTTTTTTATTTATAATTGGAAGAGAACTTAACATAATATCTACAAAAAAAGGAGGACAGGCTCTTGTTTAAAAAAGGTGTAACAGCGTTGGCAGGTTTAATAATTGTTTTTATGGCTGGTGCAGGTGCCGTAGGGGCTTCTCCCCAACAGGTGATAGTAGAAGCGGGAGACACCCTGTGGAAGCTTTCCCGGCAGTTTAATACTACGGTGACGGTCCTGGCAGAGGAAAACAACCTGGAAAACCCGGATGTTATCGAAGAAGGTCAAAAACTGGTTTTACCGGTATCGGCCGGCAATTCCTCGGAAAAAACCCATACTGTGGAAGCAGGAGAAACCCTGTGGCAGATAGCCCGGCAGTATAATGTCCCGGCAGCAGCTATCTTTGTAGCCAGCGAGATGGTTAACCCCCACGTGGTTTATGAAGGGAAAAAGCTAACTATACCTGGGGAACACGCACCAGGCTGGGAGCTTTCCCTAAATGACCTGGATGTATTTGCCCGCCTGGTTTATTCGGAGGCATCGGGAGAGCCATATACGGGACAGGTGGCGGTAGCTGCTTCAGTTTTAAACCGTGTGGAGAGTAATACTTACCCGGATACTCTCACAGGGGTGATCTTCCAGGTGGTAAACGGTCATTATCAGTACTCCCCGGTACGGGACGGCAGAATCTGGTTGACTCCGGATGATACTTCTTACCAGGCTGTGTGGGATGCCCTTCGAGGATGGGATCCCTCTTACGGAGCCACAGGCTTCTATAATCCTGCCAAAACCGCTAATGTGTGGGTAAGGAACCAGCCGGTTACTACAGTCATAAACAACCATATATTTTTCAGATAGTTAAACCCGGCCATCAGCCGGCGTATTCGGTAAGAAGTTATTTTCTGAGTAGTCGCACTGGCGCCGGCTGGTGCTAAGCTGCAGCATTATATGGTATTAAAATCCTTTTTTTACTATTCCCATCCAAGTCCGCCGCAAGTCCTCGCTCCCACAGGTCGGACAGTATTTTAATTTGGAAGATAGCTCAAATTCCAACCAAAACGCATGCCCATTTGAGCAGATGTAACCGTTGACTCTTTCCGTATCCACATCCATGATCATTTCTTTTTTGGCCTGCTTTAAAGGTTCTGGTGGTTCATCAAGGGTTTTGACGTAGTTTTCCAGCGCCCTGGTAAAAATTTTGGTCTTTTTCATCTCCAGGCCTTTTGACAAAGCGTCTAATTGTTCTTCTTCCTGTTCTGTCAGGTAGACGGTGAGTCTCTTGTTTTTCTTTTCTCCTTCGGGTTTTCTGGGTCGAACCAACAGAACACCTCCTGTTACGTTAATTTGTTTGAGTAATTAATATGAACCGGGTTAATTACAGGTAAACAACAATTATCCCTTGACAAGTATAAAATTGTAT
>CAYODA010000047.1:0-12355 GCA_964402625.1 uncultured Syntrophomonadaceae bacterium
CTCAGCAGAGCTGGTGTAAGTGGTTGGTGAAGGCGATTTTAAGTGAGAGGTTGCCACAATCGGCAAAGATTTCGAGTCTACGCGGGCCGGCCGGAATGGATTCCGGCCGCCGAGACCTGAGACAAGGAAGTCGAATGTCGAGGGAAGCCCGCGGAGACCGAAATCTGAGCCGCCCTTGTGGCCCTCGAACGGTAGCATGAGCCGAGCCAACCACTACACCAGCGAGACTGGAAAGCAAACGTATTTTCTGAGTAGTCGTCCCGGCGCTGCGGGCGCCATCACTAGAAGGTGGAAAATACTCACCAGCGACATTTGAAAGCAAACGTATTTTTCTGAGCAGCTGCTTAAACTGAAGGTTTTTTCAAACTGTGACTGGATCCACACAGGAAAGCGAGGGACTACGGTGGATCAAGAATCAAAAAGGAAAGTTACAATTACTATCATGGGTGAGGAGTATACTATAAAGGGAGATGCCTCTCCCCGGCATTTAAAAAAAGTTGCCGAATACGTAGATGATATTATGTACCAACTGGCCCAGAGCAACCCGCACATGAGCCGGCATAAAATTGCCGTGCTTGCTTCGATAAACCTGGCAGATGAGCTGCTGCGGTTGAAAATGAAAAAAGGAAAAAGAGTTTCTTCGAAGGAGAATGACAACGATGACCTGGTTTGATATTCTGATTATAATTATTATTGTTTTTTATGCCTGGAGCGGGTTGAGGCATGGCTTGCTTGCGCAGGTAGTGGGGCTGGTGGGGTTTGTTGCTGCTTTTTTACTGGCCCTGCTGGGAGGGCGCCTTCTGGCCAGTGTAATTGTCCCGCTGCTCAACCTGGAGGAGGAATTTTCTTCTCCGGAAGTTATAGAAGAGATTTTTGCTTTCCTGGACGTGGAAATGACGGTGGATTGGCTGGCCCATATAACCGTTGGAGTAGTAGGCTTTCTGGTTCTTTTTATACTGCTGCAATTCGTGTTCCGGCGGATAGCTTCCACCCTGAAGGTGTTTAACCGTGTCCCCCTGCTGGGAGGTTTAAATTCGCTGGCCGGTGGCGGTTTGGGCCTACTGAAAGGTGTTATTTTTGTGTTTCTCCTGGTAAGTGCCCTTTCCCTGCTGCCCTGGGAAGCGGTATCTGAAACGCTTCATCATTCAGTGCTGGCCGTGTTTATAAGGGAAAGCTTCCCCGGCTTTAACGAGATAAAAAGCCTGCTGGTAAGCTTTTATAATTGACTGACTTTACTTTGATTTATTTCTGGAATAACCGCATCAGGAGAGAGAAACGTGGAAAACTGGGAAGTTTCCGCATATCTGCAGAGAATTGCAGAGTTGCTGGCTATTAAAGGAGAAAACGAGTACAAGATAAGATCTTACCAGAATGCCTCCCGTATTGTTTCCCACCTGCAGGAACGGGTAGAAGAGCTGGTGAACAGAAAAGAGCTGGTAAATATAAAGGGTATTGGGGCCGCCCTGAGCTCCAAAGTTGAAGAGATGGTATATGATGGCCGTTCTTCGCTGCTGGAAGAACTCCAAAAGGAAGTCCCTCTGGAGCTGCTTTCTTTATTCCAGGTACCGGGCATGGGGTATAAAACCGTTTCCAGGCTGGTTAATCACCTTCAGATAGAAAACCTGGATGACCTGGAGGCGGCGGCAGAAGAAGGGCTCATCCGCGGAGTCCCCGGCCTGGGGCCTTCTCTGGAAGCTAAAATTCTGAAGGAGCTGCAGGAAAAAGAAATTTCCGGCAGCTCCTTTCATCAAGGGATTGCCTTTCCCATGGCGCAACTTTTCCTGGAAAGATTGCGTGAGAAGGGGGAAACAGGAAGGCTCGATATTGGGGGAGACTTGAGGCGCGGGGCAGACTCGGTTTCGGAAATAGTATTGATATGGGAAACCAGTTGCCAGACTGAAGAATGGATGGAAGAAATCAAGAAAATAAAAGAAGTAGACCGCCTGTTAAGCCGGGAAGAAAACCAGGCTTCTTTTTTAACTATCCTGGGAATTCCCGTGCGTATAATTGCCGTTTCTGTAAACTACCCGGTGCAACTCCTCTACTCTACCGGGTCTCTGCATCATCTGCAGCAGCTGGAAAAGAGGGCGAAAGAAAACGGGTTCATGCTGGACCGTACCGGACTGTACCGCGGTGCAGAAGAACTAACACCGGGGGACGAAACTGAAATTTACTCCCTGCTGGGCCTGGAATACGTCCCCCCGGAGTTGCGAGAAGGCAGTGGAGAAATAGAAGCTGCTGCCGGCATAGGGTTACCGGTCCTGGTAACCCGGGAAGATGTTAAAGGAGATCTCCACCTGCACACTAACTGGAGTGACGGTAACAGTACCATAGAAGATATGGCCATACAGGCCCGGGCCAAAGGCTATTCCTACATGGCTATTACCGACCACTCTGTTTCTTTAAAAATAGCCGGTGGTTTAAGCCGGGAAAAAGTTTTAAGCCAGGTGGAATATATAAAAGGAGTGCGCAGCTGCTACCCGGAATTACACATTTTTACCGGTATTGAAGTAGATATACTTACAGAAGGGGAACTGGATTACCCCGAGGAAATACTGTCACGCCTGGATGTGGTCATTGCCTCCATACATTCAGGTTTCAAACAACCACCGGACCGGATAACGGAGCGGCTGGCTTCCGCGGTGCGGCACCCGGCAGTTAACATAATCGGTCATCCCACGGGGCGGTTAATTGGTAAGCGGGAGCCGTACGGGGTGGACCTGGAAAAGATAATTGACCTGGCTGCAAGGTACGGTAAAGCCCTGGAGATAAACTCTTCCCCGGACCGGCTGGATTTATCGGCCTATAACGCATGCAAGGCTGCCAAAAAAGGAGTCCCCCTGGTTACAGGTACCGACGCGCACAGTTCCGGGGGCATGGACGACATCTTTTACGGTATTAAAACCGCCCGCCGGGGCTGGTTGCGTGCGGAACAGCTTCTTAACACCTGGTCACCGGATGAGGTGCGGGATTTCCTGGGCTGCCGGGGATGAGGCAGCCGGTTGAAGGTTAAAGGTATGGACGGGTGGAAACTAATTTAAAAATGATAAGGCCAGTTTTTCTAAAAGTGAGTGAATACTGTTGAGAATACTAAACGAAGATTTCTACCGCCGAAGTGCTGTAGAGGTAGCCTGGGATCTGCCTGGCAAGGTATTGGTGCATCAAACGGAAGAAGGTGTTACTTCCGGTATGATAGTGGAGGCCGAAGCCTACTACCAGGGTGATCCCGCCTGTCACGCTACCCGGGGAAAAACCAAAAGGAACGCTCCCATGTTCGGTCCCCCGGGACGTGCATACGTGTATTTTATATACGGTAATCACTTTTGTTTTAACGCCGTTACGGGAGAAGAAGAAATAGGAGAAGCGGTCCTGGTACGTGCCCTGGAACCCCTGGAAGGGGTAGAACTAATGTGGCGCAGGAGGGGAAGCGACCGGCCGTATCGAAAACTTACCGGTGGTCCGGGCAACCTCTGTGCCGCCCTTGCTATAACCCGCGAACAAAATGAAGCTAGCCTGCTGGAGCCGCCCCTGTACATCGCAGATACGGGAAAGGAGGTTCCTTCCGAAGAAGTGGTGGTTACTACCCGGGTGGGTATCAGCAGGGGAGAAGAAGAACTATTGCGGTTTTATATAAAAGATAATCCCCACGTATCGAGGAGATGAACATGGATTTGGATTATTTCGACTACATGAGTGACAGCCCCATAACCGGGCGGGAAATCCGCCTGCTGGACTACGATACCATTAGACAGATGTTGGCCAAGAGGGCTGTTACCGTTTATGGAGAAGAGAGGGCCCGGGAGATCCTGCCGGCCTCGGATTACCGTGAAGTAAAAGACGCCCTGCGGAAAACCAGCCAGGCCTGTGCCCTGCTGGAGAACAGGTATTTTCAGCTGCAGCGGGTGCCGGAAGTACGTCCATACCTGGAAAGGCTGGGGAAAGGTGGAGTCCTGGGTGCGGAGGAGTTATGTCTTTTTATCTCTTTCTTACAGGGATGCTCCCACATGGAAAGATCTTCTCAAAAAGAAGGCGTACGGGAGGCGGCTCCCCTGCTTGCTTCTTTAATGAAACAGGTGCAGGTGTGCCGTCCCCTCCTGGATGAATTATCACGCTGCCTGACTGTAGATGGAGAAATCCTGGATGAGGCCTCCTCGCTGTTAAAAGATTTGAGAAGACAGGCCAGGTCGCTGCGGGATGCCATAAGGGATAAGCTGGATCACTATATCAAAAGCAGCAGCTACCAGAAGCACCTTCAGGAAGCCATTGTTACAGTGCGCAACGGGCGCTACGTGATCCCGGTAAAACAGGAACACCGGAGCAGCTTAAACGGGGTAGTCCATGATCACTCTTCCAGCGGGGCAACGGTTTTTATAGAACCATTTCCCGTGGTAGAACTGCAAAACAAGCTGCAGCGCGTGGAAAGAGAAGAACAAGAAGAACTAGACCGCTTGCTGAGGGAACTGAGCCAGCTGGTTAATACGTATTACCAGGACCTTTCGGATAATGTGTATTTTTATGGACTGCTTGATCTCCTTATGGCCAGGGGAGAGTTGAGCCTGGCCATGGGAGGCACGGAGCCCGGTATTACCGGGGAAAGGACCATAGAACTTCGCGGTGCCCGGCACCCGCTCCTGGAAGAGGCAGTGCCGGTAGATGTAGAAATAGGTGAAGACACCCGGGTTATGGTAATAACCGGACCCAATACCGGCGGGAAGACGGTTACCCTCAAGACGGCGGGATTGCTGGTAGCCATGGCACAGTCGGGTATACATTTGCCGGTTTTACCCGGGACCCGGGTAGGTGTATTTAAGGGAATACTTGCCGATATAGGAGACGAACAAAGCCTGGAGCAGTCCTTGAGTACCTTTTCCGGACACCTGCAGAATATTATAGAAATACTGGAAAAAGCGGATTCAGGCTCCCTGGTGCTTCTAGACGAGCTGGGTGCAGGAACCGATCCATCGGAGGGAGCCGCCCTGGCCCGGTCCATTCTCCTGGATCTCTACCGTAAGGGCTCCCTGGTAGTAGCCACCACGCATATAAACGAACTTAAACTTTTTGCCCAGCTTCAAGAGGGCATGCAGAATGCTTCCATGGAATTTGATGAAAATACATTTTCTCCCACTTATAAACTTCTTCAGGGGGTGCCGGGCAAAAGTAACGCCCTGGCCATAGCCGAGAGGCTGGGGTTGCCCCGGGCTGTAATGCAGGAAGCCAGGAAATACCTGGAAGAAGGTCACAGCCAGGTAGAAGACATGATAGGTAACCTTACCCGGCAGCAGCAGAAGCTCCGGGACGATTCCCTGGCAGCCGACCGTGAAAGGGAAAGAGTGGAAGACCTGCGCCGTCAACTGGAAAAAGAAAAAGAAGAGTTTAAACAGCAAAAAGAAGAGATGTTAAAAGAAGCCAGGCAGGAGGCAAGGAGTGTGGTGAAAAAAGCCAAGAAAAATGCCGACGCTTCTCTTCAAGAACTCCAGCAGCTTTACGAAAAGTTAAAGCGGGAGGCACAGGCCGATTCCGGCACCATGCACCGGGCGGAAGAAGTGCGCCATAGCCTGAAAGAAGAACTGGAAAGTACCGCCGAAGAGCTGGAAACAGAAACAGAAGAAGAGTACCATGAAGCAGGAGTTATAGGCCGGGAAACTTTAAGGGAAGGACAAGAAGTCTGGATAAAAAGCCTGAAGCAGAAAGGTACCGTGTTAAAATTATATCCCTCCGAGGAGATGCTCCAGGTTCAAGTAGGAGCTCTTAAGGTTAACACCCGCTTGAACGACATAGCACCCTTGAAAGATTCCGCTGTTTTCGGCAAAGAAACCCGGGGTGCGGGCCGTAGTTACACCCTGGTGCAAACTTCTGACAGAGGAGTGGGACCCGAAATAAGCGTCAGGGGGATGACCCTGGAAGAAGCCATAGAAAAAGTGGACCGGTATATAGATAATGCGGTCATGTCAGGCCTTAACGAAGTCTATCTGGTTCACGGGAAAGGAACCGGCACCCTGCGCCGGGGGCTGCAGAATTTTTTAAAGGGCAAAAGGTGGGTGCAGAGCTGGCGCCTGGGAGATTACTCTGAAGGAGGAACCGGGGTTACCGTAGTAAAACTGGGCTCACGCGAGTAATAAAGGAGGCTGCGTTTTCCATGGGAGAAAACGACAGATGGTTAAAAGAAGTAATTCTCTCCCTCCTGGATGAAAAGCAGGGCAAATCTACTAACCGGGTGGTCCAGGAGATGAAAGTAGACTGCCCCCATGCCTGGAGCATCCTGGAGGAGCAGGCTGGCGAATTGCATTTAAGTGGTTGTCTGCAGAATAACTGGCCTTCCACCAGGATAGCCCGCCTGCTGTTTGAACTGGAAGAAGAGGATTTCGTAAAAAAGGTTTCCGAGGAGGGATACCTCTGGCTGCGGTTAACTTAAAGCTCAAGAAGTTACTTATAATATAAAATTGCCTGCAGTTATACGCTGCAGGCTTAATAACTATACAATTTTAAACTTTGGTTTACTGTCTGCTATTCTGGTTTATTCTTCTCCGTCATTTTCATTATTGTTATTAGAGCCGGGGCCGTTGTTGTTTTCATCATCATCATCTCCGTTATCCTCGCTGTCATCATTGTTTTCACTTTCATCATCGTTCCCGTTGTTTTCACCATTTCTTTCTTGTTCTTCTTCTTCTTCAGTTTCTCTTTCTTCGGGTACATCTATCTGCAGCATCCTGGTCATGGTTCCCCTGTCTTCGGTAACTGCCTCCAGCCGGTAGGTATAGCTTTTGCCCCTTTCAAATATATAGTAATCCGTGTATTCCCTGGTGTCCCCGGAAACGTCGGTTACCCCGCGGAAACTTTCACCTTCTTTGCGGCGATACAGGATGAAATTCTCTGCCGTGATCTTATCCTCGTCTATTTCCCAGGAAATTATCATGTTTTCCTCTTCCTCTAACCATTCTCCCTGTATATTAAACAGATCGTCTCCCGGTCCTACATCCCCGTGGAACGCGCACTCTTCCTCGGGAGGCATATTTCCTGCATCGTTCGGCCCTACGTTCGGTGGAGCAATTCCCCACCGGTGGTCGGTTAATATGAAATCGGGACGGTCCAGGAACACCCGGGTATCCAGATCAACGGAAGGACAGTACTCTGAAGGAAGGTAATAATCGCCGTCATCTTCTCCGCCCGGGCATACCTCTTTTTCTACGTGCATTTCGCAGGTCTCGCTGGGTACCAGCTCTGGCTGGAACAGGTCGGTGGTCACGTTTCCGGCTTCTTCACACAGTTCGGTAGGCCTCATCCCTGATTTGGAACACACCTGTCTTTCCACCAAACCGGAGGGCCTGGTAAAGTCTTCTACCGGTATTTCGTCCAGGACTTCATTTAATACCTGGTTGCTGATTTGTGCGGTATGGCGGGGAGAACCTATACCACCCATGTCCCTAATATCGTATCCCATCCAGGCGATGCTGGTAAGGTTGGGGGTGTAGGTAGCCAGGTACCTGTCCGCCTGTCCGTCGGTGGTTCCCGTTTTTGCCGCCAGGGGTCTGTTTACGTTGAGCCATGCCCCTACAAATTCAGAGGGAACATCTTTCAAAATGTCGTTGACCATGAAAGCCGACTGGGGGGAAATGACCTGTTCTGTAGTATTTTCATGCTCCCAAATAACATTGCCTTGACGGTCTTCTATGCGGGTTACCGTATGCAGGGGCGATTTGATCCCGCTATTGGCCAGGGTGGAGTACGCCTGGGCCATATCAAGAGCCGTAGCCCCTCCCTGGAATCCTCCCAGGGCCAGGCTCAGGTTGTCTCTTTCCTCATCCAGTATAGTGTTTATACCCATTTCGGCAGCGTACCGGGCCCCTGTAGAAGGTGAAATTTTCTCCAGGGTAGAAACAGCGGGAATGTTGCGGGAATGCACCAGCGCTTGTCTTACCGTGGTAAGCCCCCAGAAAGTACCGTCCCAGTTGGAAGGAGTAAATTCCGGTATGGAATCGTACACTTTGGGAGCGTCATCTACTACGCTACCCGGGGCAATCTCTTTTTCCTCAAAGGCCGGGGCGTATACGGTAATGGGTTTGATGGCGGAACCGGGTTGCCTCCAGCTGGTATATCTCAGCAGTTCGTTTCTTTGCTTGTGGTAGTCCCTTCCGCCTCCCAGGGCCATTACTTCCCCGCTGCCGGGGTCTGCCAGTACCACGGCGGACTGGGGCTGGGGTATCCCGTTTTCTTCATCGATATATGCTCCGGGAAAATCGGGCGGGAGACGGTTGTTATTTTCCCGCATGGCTTCTCTTAGCTTATCTATGTCGAAATAAGTTGTTTCCGGGTAAAACTCATTGTTGTTCAGGGTATCTTCCACCGAACTCTGCATATCGGTATCCAGGGTAGTGTGTACGTGGAGCCCCTGGGTATAGATGGCGTTGTACGCGTCTCCCCTGCTTCCAAACTGGTCCATGGAAGTTAGTATTTGAAGTAGTTCCCGGTGCAGAACATAGTCTACGAAATAGGGATAGGGATAATCTTCCCTCTGGGGGGTGGCATAAGCCAGTTCTTTGTTCCTGGCATTTGCGGCTTCTTCCCCGGAGATGTATTCCAGCCTTTCCATTTGATCCAGGACGTAATTCCGTAACCTGTGGGACCTTTCCTGGTCATTCCACGGGTTGTTTACGCGTGGGGCACTTGGAATACCGGCCAGTTCGGCTGCTTCGGCCAGGGTGAGCTCGCCGGCTTCTTTGTCAAAGTAGGTTTGGGCGGCGGCTTCTACCCCGTAAGCCCCGTTACCGAAGTAAATATGGTTAAGGTATTTTTCCAGGATCTCTTCTTTGGAATACTCCCTTTCCAGGGTTACCGCCATCCAGGCCTCCTGGATTTTTCTTTTCATGGTTTGCTCTGTTGAGAGAAAGGAGTTGCGGGCCAGCTGCTGAGTTATGGTGCTGGCTCCCTGCACGATTCCTCCGCTCCGCAAATTTATCCAGCTGGCCCTGGCTATACCGGTGACATCAACGCCAAAGTGGTTGTAGAAGCGCTCGTCTTCCATGGCAATAAAAGCTTCTTGTAAGTGTTCGGGAATTTCGTTTATGGATAGCACTACGCGGTTTTGTTCACCGTGCAGCTGGGTAATCTCGTTTCCATCTTTATCGTACAGGTAGGAAGTTTCCTGGAGTTCCAGGTTGGCGGGATCAAATTCAGGGGCGGCATTGATATAACCAACCACGGTGGCAATAAAGCCACCTAAGCCTATCAAAACAAGGAAAACGGCCAGCAACAGGGTTATTTTAAAAAATTTTTTTATGATTTCTTTCCTTTTTGAACCCCCGTCAGAGTTCTTCCGGTTCTTCTTTGTGGTATTTTGATTTTTCTTGCTGTTTTTATAATCGGAATGTTTCATTCCGGTTGTCCCCTCCTTCTGTAGATGCCCCCATGCAATGGGAGATAAAAGCATACATTTCTTTTATGTATTATATCACAAGATGTAATCTGACAAAACACGCCCATATTTAAACTATGTTGGTGTGAGCCAACCCGTACAAACAGGGTTTCGGGGAAAAAGTATGTTTATTTCAAGGGAGAGTTCCCTTGAATAGAACCCTCCCCTGCATTTTTTTGTCATCAGGCGGTGTAAGAGTAACCTGCTGCGAAAGCTTCCCGGTTTACTTCCAGCAGCCTGGTGGGAATAACTTCCGCCAGGGATTTCTCCCATGTTTCCCTGGCAAAGGGCATCTGACGGGCCATCATTCCAATCAAGAAGACGTTCAAGGTGCGGGGGTTACCCCTGACCGGTTCTTGTTCAAGTACATCTACTACCAGGGACTGCGAAGCTTTTTCTTTTATCTCTTCCAGTACGCCTTCAGGATACTCCTGCTTGCCGGTTAAAACAGGGAGCGGCTCCTGCACCTGGGAGTTAACCACCGCTGCACCTTGCGGAGAGAGGAATGGCAGCCATCGCAGTGCCTCCAGTCGTTCAAAAGCCATGATGAAATCAGCATCCCCGCGGGGGATGAGTGGGGAGAAGACTTTTTCTCCCATACGTACGTGGGTAATTACGCTCCCGCCCCGCTGTGCCATACCGTGTGTTTCGGCCATTTTTACTTCCAGGCCTTCCAGCAGTGCCACCGTGGATAATATGCGTCCTGCCAGGATGGTGCCCTGTCCTCCTACTCCGGCTATAATAATATCCACTTTTTTTTGCTTCATTGTTTATCACCTTCCTCGTGGTTTGCCCCTTCTCTGCCGGGTTGGTAGAGCGCTTCGCGGGGACAAACCTGTATACAGAGGGCGCACCCGTTGCATACCGTCGGGTTAACTACGGCCAGTTTATTGTCCCGGTCGAGGCTTAGAGCCGGGCACCCCAGCTGTATGCAGTTCTGGCAGCCGTTGCACTTTTCCGGGTCTACCTGGAGGGGAGGGTGCCGTTCGCGGGTTAGAAGAACGCAGGGGCGGCGGGCGATTATCACTGATGCTTCATTTGCTCCTGTCTCTTCTTTTACCACACCCTGCAGTTCATCCAGGTTGAAAGGATCTACCGTCCTGACCCGGTTTATCCCTATAGCCTGGCAGAGAGCTTCCAGGTTTACCTCGGGAACTTTTTCTCCCTGCAGGGTGACCCCCGTGCCGGGGTGATCCTGGTGACCGGTCATGGCGGTGGTACGGTTGTCCAGAATTATAACAGTAGAGGCGGCCCTGCTGTAGGCTATATCCAGCAGGGGAGTGATGCCGGAATGTAGGAAAGTGGAATCCCCTATTACCGCTACCGTGTGGGAAGAGGCTTCCGGGTTGGCTTTTTCCCTTCCCAGGGCGGTTCCCACGCTGGCTCCCATGCAGATACAGGAATCTATCCTTTCCAGCGGAGGGAGGGCACCCAGGGTGTAGCAGCCGATATCCCCCATTACTTCCATCTTCAGCTTTTTAAGGCTGTAAAAGACGGCGCGGTGGGAGCATCCCGGGCACATAACCGGGGGCCTGCCGGGAAGCTCATTATCCACCTTTATAGTTTTCCGGTCCTCTCCTGACACCTTTTCCCGGACTATTTCTGCGGAAAGTTCTCCCACCGCCGGAAATAGCTCTTTGCCTTTGACCTTCACCCCTTCGGCTCTTAACTGCTCTTCAAAAAACGGATCCAGCTCTTCTACTACCAGGAGCTCCTCTACCCGGTTTGCCAGGTCTTTCACCAGGTTTATCGGGAGGGGGTTGCTAAAGCCCAGCTTTAAAACAGTGACTTCGGGAAGGGCTTCTTTTACGTACTGGTAGGCCACGCTGGAGCACAATACTCCCAGCTTGCTGCTTCCTTCTTCCAGGCGGTTGAGGGAACTCTTTTCGGCTTCTTCCCGGAGTTTAACGGTACGCTCTTCTACTACCGGGTGGCGCATCCTGGCAAAGCCGGGGAGCATGACGTACTTGGCCGGATCTTTTTGATATTCCTTTTCCGGGGGAGTTTTTCTTTCCGGCTGAGCGGGAGAAACTACTCCCCGGGAGTGGGAGATCCGGGTGGTGGTGCGCACCATTACCGGTGTGTCGAACTTTTCGCTCAGCTCAAAGGCGTATATTACAAAATCACGGGCTTCCTGGCTGTCCGAAGGTTCCAGCAGGGGTATTTTAGCCATACGCGCGTAATTCCGGTTATCTTGCTCGTTTTGGGAACTGTGCATGCCCGGGTCGTCGGCGGAAATCAGTACCAGTCCTCCGCGTATTCCCGTGTACGACAGGGTCATCAGCGGATCCGCCGCCACGTTAACCCCCACATGTTTCATTACCGCTATGGCCCGGGAACCTTCTATGGAAGCCCCAATGGCTACCTCCAGGGCTACTTTTTCGTTGGTGGACCAGTTGCAGTTAACTTCCCTGTAACCGGACAGGGTTTCCAGTATTTCCGTGCTGGGTGTTCCCGGGTAAGCCGTACCTACTTTTACTCCTGCTTCATAAGCTCCTCTGGCTACGGCTTCGTTTCCGGATAGAACTATTCTGTCCATTTACAAATCCTCTCCTTCCACTATACGGCGGGCTTTACCGGTTGTTCTTGCCAGGGTTTTGGGTTCCATAAGCTTTACCCGGGGGGCCAGGGAAAGTGTGGATCGAAGGCGGTTCTGTATTTTTTCCTCCAGCCTTTCCAGCTCCCGGAAGCTATCGCTGAAACCCTGGGGTGTAAGCTCGACCTGTACTTCTATGTCTTTAACAAAACCCTTGTCGCTGCGGTGAATTACCAGCTGGTAATGAGGTGAAACTTCTTGGAAGCCGGAGAGAACTTCTTCCACCTGGGTAGGAAAGATGTTCACCCCTTTGACTATAATCATGTCGTCGGTGCGCCCGGTAATGTAATCCATCCTCCGTGTGGTACATCCGCAGGCGCAGGCATCGGGTATAATGCGAGTAATGTCCC
>CAYODA010000048.1:0-12329 GCA_964402625.1 uncultured Syntrophomonadaceae bacterium
GGGATTACAACCCTGCTGCAAACAGAGATGAACGTACTCGTGAGCTTCATGGAATGCTTCTTTTACCTCCTTTTCCCTGGCCAGCAAAGCCGCCAGGGCTGCCGCATAAGTACACCCGGTCCCGTGGTTGTTTGATGTTTTTACCCGGGGCACCCGGGAATAATATTCCCGGGAACCGTCAAATAACAGGTCTACTGCTTCGTCACCCTCCAGGTGACCCCCTTTAACCACCACGCAGTCCGGCCCCATCCTGTGAATTTCCCTGGCTGCCCGCTTCATTTGCTCCAGGGTGGTTATCTTTTCCTGCAGCAGGGTTTCCACTTCGTTAAGATTGGGGGTAATTACGCTGGCCATAGGTAGCATCTCTTCTTTTAATATTTTAACTGCCTCTTCTTCAAGCAGCATATCTCCACTCTTTGCCACCATCACCGGGTCCACTACCAGGCCGGTAACCCCCCACTTGCGGCAGGTCCGGGCTACTGCTTCGATTATTTCTCCGTTGGCAAGCATCCCGGTTTTTACCGCGTGAACCTGCATGTCTTTCAATACGGCTTCCATCTGCTTCTCTACAAATGCAGAAGGCACGTTGTGCACACCCTCAACTCCGCAGGTATTCTGTGCTGTCAGTGCGGTGATTGCCGTGGTGCCGTAAACTTTAAAAGCGGCAAAGGTCTTTAAATCCGCCTGGATACCGGCTCCTCCGCCGGAGTCGGACCCTGCTACGGTCATAACCGTTTTCATTTGCTTACCTCCCAGTTATTTTTCCTGCAGCCATAGTCCCGGTCCGGTAAACGCCTGAGCTTAAACACAACCGCTTTTACCGGGAAAGCTTCTCCCTTATCAGTTCTGCTGCTTTCTTGCCGGAGAGAAACATCCCCCCAAAAACCGGGCCCATACGGTGCCCGCCGAAGACGCCGTTAGCTGCCATACCGCTAACTATCAAGCCGGGGTAAACCTCTTCCGTGTGATTTACAATAGCATCTTCTCCGGCTTCCGCCCACATGGATCTCTCACCTTCTACCTTCCCGCTTGCAGTACTGAGCTTCTCACCTAAATTATCGTTTACCATCCTGGTTACGTAACAATCGTGTCCCGTAGCATCTACTACAAACTTTGCATCTACGGTCATAGGGTCTACATGAAGTCCGGCCATTTCTACCGAACTCCAGTTCAATACTACACCGGTAACCCGGTCCTGGCGCACCAGCAGATCTTCTACGCTCATTAGATTAAATACTTTAACCCCGGATTGGACAGCCCGGCTGGCAAGTGCACCTACCGCTTCCACGGCGTCGGCCATATAGTATCCTTCTTCCCGGTAAGGATAGCAGTTAATGTTCATCTTCTTAAGTATATCCACTGCTTTATCCTGGACTACCAGCTTGTTTAGCATCATACCGCCGCCCCACATGCCTCCGCCTACGCTTAACTTGCGCTCAAAAACAGCCACCTTGTAGCCCCATTCCGAAAGATAAACTCCGGCGGTCAAACCTGCAGGTCCGGCACCGGCTATGGCTACGTCTACCTGCAAGTGATCCAGCCACTCTTCCGTGAATGTTTCAATTATGGCCCTGGTAATAGTACGATCTTCCAATGACATGCAATACACCTCCACCTAATTTTAGTTCTAAACACCCTTCTGCATCTGCCTGATTATACTTTTCTCGTGCGGGGCCATGGGAATAAAAAAAGGACTACGCAGGAACGTAATCCTTGATCGACTCAAGTTCAAAAACGCCTCCCTACGCTGGCATTACCCAGACAGGACCGGGCATACAGGCTCCAGCCCCGCTTACAGGTTCAAGGGGTTGGAAAAACTTCATCGCGTCTTTCCTCTCAGCTTCCGCTCGGAAGCACCCCCGGGTATTAAGTTGTTAAAGACATTATATACCCTTTTTTTAAAAATAACAAGTTCTTGCCCAACGCCATCCGGGGATCTTTAACAATTACTTCCTACGTTAAATGTGTTTGCTCACAAAAACCTGAAAGATTCAAGGTTAACTTTCCAGGCAGGACTTCAGATAATCTTCCATCCTGGAAAACTCCATTAGAAAAGCGTCGTGTCCGTGGGGAGAATCCAGCTCATGGTAGAGGGCATCTACACCACTTCTCCGCAGCTCAACCGCCAGACCCCGCACTTCCTGGGGATAAAAGAGGATGTCGCTACTAATTCCCAGGAGATAAGTGGTCCCACGGATACGCTCCAGCGCCTCACGGTAGCTGGAATACCCGCGTCCCAGGTCATGTAGATCCATAGCCTTGCTCAAATAAAGGTAAGAATTGGGATCAAAACGGTGGGTTATCTTATCTCCCTGGTGTTCCAGGTAATTTTCCACGGCAAAATTCCGGTCAAAAGAGAAAGGATCGGCTTCGCCCTGAAATTCCCGCCCGAATTTCAGTTCAAATGAACGGTTGCACCGGTAAGTAATGGTCCCGATAATACGGGCAAGAGAAAGGCCGTCATAGGGGAAGTCTTTTCCGTAGTAGTCCCCGTTCCTCCAGGCTTTGTCACGCGTAATGGCGTTGCGGGCCACCTGGTTATAAGCTATACCCAGGGGAGACATCCTTCCCGAACAGGCAATAGCAATCAGGGTTTGAACCATATCGGGACAGGTGACACCCCACTCCAGGGCCTGCATACCTCCCATGGAGCCGCCAATAACAGCCTGCAGTTTCTTTATCCCCAGGTAGTCCATGAGCACTTTTTGCAGGCGGACCATATCTCTTATGGTGACTACGGGAAACTTCATGGCATAAGGCTTGCCACTCGGGGACAAAGAAGAAGGTCCCGTGGTTCCGTAACACCCTCCCAGGACATTGCTGGAAATCACAAAAAACCGGTCGGTATCTATAGCCTTACCCGGCCCCACCAGCGGTTCCCACCAGCCGTTTTCTTTACCCTCGGGAGGGGGGCCTCCCACCAGCGAACCACCCGTTAAAGCGTGGGCTATATAGATAACATTATCTTTTTTCTCACTCATGGTTCCGTAAGTCTGGTAGTTTACTACCAGACTGTTCAAAAAACTTCCGCTCTCCAGTGTAAAGCCAGCCGGGGAAAAATCGAACTCCACGCTGTACTCTCCCTCGTGGGATGGATACAAGCTTCGAGTTTCACTTTGTTCTACAGCATTAATTCTTTCACCGGAACGGTTAATACTCTCTTTACTGTGGAAGGTTGTTTTTTTCATCTTCCCGCAGTCACCTCCTTCCCGCAAAATTAATGGCAGCACCTACTCCTGGCTGGCTTTAATGGCCTGGTCCAGGTCTGCTATTATATCAGCGGTGTTCTCCAGGCCTATAGAAAGTCGAACATAGTCCCCGGTAACCCCGGTAGCTTCCTGTTCTTCTTCATTAAGCTGCTGATGGGTGGTAGAGGCGGGATGAATAATCAGACTCTTGGCATCCCCTATATTGGCCAGGTGCGAAAGTAGCTTGACCGAATTTATAATTTTAATCCCGGCCTGGCGCCCTCCTTTAATACCAAAACCTATAATGGCTCCAAAGCCTTCCTTGAGGTATTTTACAGCCCTCTCGTGGTCCGGGTGATCGGGCAGTCCCGGGTAGTTCACCCACTTTACATAAGGATTCTCTTTCAGCCAACGCGCTACTTCCATGGCGTTTTGGGAGTGCTGCCTCATCCTGAGCGGCAGGGTCTCCATCCCCTGTAGAATCATAAATGCATTAAACGGTGACAGGCAGGGCCCCAGGTCGCGCAGTAGTTGCACCCGGGCTTTAAGTATATAAGCCAGGCCGGGAGCTATCGCCTCCCCGTGATTACCAAAATTCCCCCAGTAGCTTACGCCGTGGTAAGACGGGTCCGGCTCCACCATTTCCGGGAACTTTCCGTTAGCCCAGTTAAATCTACCCGAATCCACAATGGCACCACCCATAGTAGTACCGTGTCCGCCAATAAACTTGGTCAGGGAATATACCACTACGTCGGCCCCGTGTTCTATAGGCTGGAAAACAGGCGGCGGAGTTACTGTATTATCTACTACGAAAGGAATGCTGTTACGGTGGGTTATTTCCGCCAGCGCGGAAAAATCATCCACGTTGTTTTTAGGGTTACCTACCGATTCCGTATATACCATGCGGGTGTTCTCGTCAATGGCGGCTTTCACCTCTTCCGGCCGGGAAGTGTCCACAAACCGTACTTCTATTCCCATGCGGGAAAGAGTGTAGTTAAACAGGTTGTATGTACCCCCGTAAAGGTAGCTGGTGGAGACAATATTCTGACCCGCCCTGGTAATGTTTAAAACAGCCAGGGTTATGGCCGCTTGACCGGAAGACAGGGCCAGAGCGCCGGTGCCTCCATCCATGGCTGACAGCCTTTTCTCCAGCACATCGCAGGTTGGGTTCATTATGCGGGTGTAAATATTCCCGAATTCTTTTAAACCAAAAAGATTGGCGGCGTGTTCAACTGAATCAAACGTGTAAGAGGTTGTCTGGTAGATGGGAACAGCACGGGCATTGGTAGTGGGATCAGGCTGCTGCCCCCCGTGCAGCGATAGTGTTTCCGGGTGTTTGAGATACTCCTCACTCAACTCTTATGACCTCCTCTTTAACAGATATTGACCTATCGATAATTTAGTTTTACTATAGTCTTGATAGGGATTAAAAAAATTATAGCACAGCCCAAACCGGGTTGCAACATGTTTGGATAGTGCTTTTAAGCAAACGATGAAGGGCTATAAAACTCGCAAGCCAGGCTAAAAACAGGGAAAATAGATATATAATCTTTATCCCGGTAGTGCAGTTCCTGCAGGCTCAACTATTTATAAAGCTTTTCTATTCTAGAACCGGGGTAATAGTGCTTTAAGATCTCCCGGTAGCAGTAACCCTGCCGGGCCATCCCGTCTGCGCCGTACTGACTCATTCCCACTCCATGACCGTTTCCTCCGCCCCTTATCAGCACCTCTAGCAGCTCCCCTTCTTCTCCCCTTTGCTTTTCAAACACGGCAAAAGCACTGGGAAGCAACTCGTAATTAAGGCGTTCTTCTGCGCGGTGCCTTTCCAGCTCCACCGGAGGGTGCCCTTCCAGGTACTGCACCGGCCTAAAAAGAAAGCGTATATTGTACTCTTTCTTTACCCGGTAGGTTCCGGCAGTCCCTTCCAGGTCTACCACTTTCAGGTTGCCGCCTTCCCCCCTGCTCACAGGACGAATATCTTTTAATTCGCCCAGCGGAGCGGGAGGGATATCCCTGGAAACAAATTCTCCTTCCTGGTAAGTTAATACAAAGGCCGGATCCCGGCGGTAGAGCCCGGGCAGGTTGTGTTCCAGGGAAGCCCGCAGTTCCTCCCCGGTCATCCTGACTTTCCACCGGAAATAAGGAGAAGAGTAATCGTAAGCTTCTTCAGGAGCTTTCTGTAAAAATTCTTGCACTGCTTTTTCCGAGGAAAAGTTTACGCTTTTCCCGGGCACTTGAGTGGCAGCTTGCAAATAAGGCACTTCTTCCCCGGGAAAACTTTCTTCCCGGCCACTCCAAACCTCTTCATGATTGGCGGTGTATCCCCATGAAGTGGAAAAATAGCGGGCATCCACCGGTTGACTGTGGTTAAAAAGAACTTCTCCCCTGGTTTCTTCAATGGCGCGATTTACCCGTGGATTTTCCTTTATATTGTTGTACACTTGTGAAGAGACGCTGTCATCCAGGTGTGCCCCGTAACTACTGTAATTACCGGAAACAAGGGCCCGGCAGGCGTACGTGCGTGCGGCCACCGCTTGAGCTTTCAGGGCTTTTTTTTCAAAGCTTGCCGGCATCTCGCTGGGAACCACCCGCCGCAGGTACTTTTCCAGGGGCAGTTCATTTACTATCAGGAAACTTTCCTGCCGCGGCTCTATCTGCATGATTCCGTAATAAGCGGGGCTTTCTTTTATCCAGCCATCCCGCCGGAGATCATGAAATACAATTTCACTTTCACTACTTTGGGCCGGTTCAAGCTGAATTTTTTCGTTAAAAAATACCGGTCCTTCCCCCTCTCCGGCCACCGTGAGTTTTCCTCCACCTGCTTCTACCCGGATCTCTTCGCCGGCAGGGAAATTAAGCTCTTTTCCCGAGCTTAAACCCTTTACAAGCAGGGTAGAACCGGAAGAAAAAACCGCTTCAGTGTGAAAAAGATTCTCCAGGGTGGAATCGTTTAAGGCCACCCGGATTTTTTCCGCGGTAAACCGGGATAATCGGGGGACTTCCTCTATATTTTCCGCATTTGGCTCTTTCATAAATAACCGTGATTCATAAAAAGAAACTTTCTGATGCCCGGCAAGTTGAGAAAACCATAAAAAGGCTCCAGCAACAATTAAAAGCAACAAGGGCAAATAAAATTTCTTTTGTCTTCGCGCCCTTTTTCTCCGGCTTAAAGTTTTTCTTTTTCTTTTATTTCTTATTAAAACAGGCAAAAACAACCCCCAAAAATTTAAAATTAGCAATCCACTCCCCGAACAACTTTTATTCCTCTTTAACGTTTATTATGATAAGAAATAACAAAAAACAGATTCTATCCACTGTTTAAAGGAATCACCTTGTTTGCATAGAATACTTTTTCTAACCTACAGTAAACGAAGGAGGCGGACTACTATGGAAGTAAAAATTTTAGAAGACGAGTGCACTGCTTGTGGAATCTGTGAAGATGTATGCCCCGAAGTTTTCGAGCTGGGCGATGAAGACGTAGCTGTAGTAAAAGTTAACCCGGTTCCGGAAGAGCACCAGGAAAGCTGCAGGGAAGCAGCAGACGAATGTCCCAGCGAGGCAATTGTTATAAGCGAGTAAACTGCTTCAAAAAATTTTTGCGTTAATCTAAAAAGATCGCCTTTTTCAGGCGATCTTTTTCTTTACTGCAGCCTTACAATAATAAAATGGTGCGGGCGAAGGGATTTGAACCCTTAAGGAGCGGTGCTCCACTGGATCCTAAGTCCAGCGCGTCTGCCAGTTCCGCCACGCCCGCACGTAATAATCCGTGTGTTGGGTATTCTTTCGTTAACCCTACCACCCTGGGTTCGATTGAACGTTAGTGGATCAAATTCCAACGCATTTAAAAATAAAAATACAATCCCCGTAACTCCGGGTACCACGCTGGATTCAAATCGTTACGCACTCCTTCCAAGTCTAAAGTAACACAACTTTTAGGATTTGTAAACTTTAAAGAAGTGCATCATCCCAGAACCTTTTTTATCCTTCAGCGCCAGCTCTTTATTAGCATTATTTAAATAGCCTCTAGTCTGTCAAGAATACTCCAAACATATCATTTATTTGAAACAGAAGAAAGTTTGCAAAAAAATTAAGATTGGAATTGTTTGTGGAAAAGGAAAATTATACGATTTGTCGAAGAAATAATAAAAACATTCTGAAATAGTGTTCCATCTGAAATGGTGTTCGTTTTGGCCGGAAGGATAGAGTTGATTAGACGCCACCATGCAGTTCTACTAATAGCAAAGTTAGACACTGGAGGTATGCAATTGCTGATCGAGTACCAGAACAAAAAGCCACAGGTTGCTCCAGGGGCCTTTATTGCCCCTACAGCAGTTCTGATAGGTGATGTCCGGGTGGAAGAAGGAGCCAGTATATGGTTTGGTGCAGTGCTACGTGGGGATTTCAGCGGTATAATAGTCCGTGAAAAAGCCAGCGTGCAGGACAACGTGGTGGTGCACGTCATTCCAGGGACACCCGCGGAAATAGGTAAAGGAGTTACCGTGGCCCACGGAACGGTACTACACTCATGCACCCTGGGAGAAGGCTCCGTAGTGGGAATGAACGCAGTAATAATGGACCTGGCCGAGCTGGGAGAACAGGCCATGGTAGCCGCTGGCAGCGTGGTCCCGGACCGCTTTAAGGTTCCGCCACGGCACCTGGCCGCGGGAGTCCCGGCGCAAATTAAAAAAGAGATAGAGGGAGAAGCCCTGGCCTGGGTGCAGCAGAGCGCCGCTTCTTACCAAGAACTTGCACGTACCTACCTGGAACAGGGAATCGACCGGCTGAACCAGCCCTAGTACATTAGGAAGGAGGAACGGTTCTTCTTTCCTGGTTAAGAGCTTTTACGAAAGGGGAGTTGATATGAAGAACCCTTTATCCCGTTGGGAGAATCTAATTGAAGGGGAAAGGCCCGGCCCCGGCGGCTCCTTAAAAAATTGTAAGGTAATGACGCTCCGGGAAGCGGTAAAGCAATACATAAAACCCGGACAAAAGGTAATGTTCGGCGAAAAACCGGCATTTCCCTCGGGTTATCCCTCCGCATTGATGAACGAGGTTATACGCTGTTGCTACGGAAAAGACCCCAGGTTTACCTACATCTCCTACGGAGGTTATGCCAATACACTGGCCCCCATGGTAGCGGGCAAGATGATTAAAAAAATTATCACCACCTTCATGGGGGACCCCTATCCCTATCCATCTCCCAATCCTGTCCTACAAAAAGCTTTTGCCCGGGGAGAAGTAGAAGTAGAAAACTGGACCATGCTAACCCTTACCTTGCGGCTGATGGCAGGAGCAGCAGGCCTTCCTTTTCTTCCCACCAGTTCACTGTCTGGGAGCTCTATGGCAGAAGACAATCCCGCTTTTGCGGAAATCAGGGACCCGTTTGAAGGAAAGCAGGTAGGGGCGGTAAAAGCACTGCAACCCGACATCTGCCTGATACACGGTTGGGTGGCCGATGAGGATGGAAACACTGTTTTAAATTACCCTTATGGTGGCAATGCTTACGGGGCCCTGGCTTCCCGGGAAGGGGTAGTGGTTTCTGTGGAAAAGGTAGTCTCCCGGGCGGAAATGGATAAAAAATACCGGCAGTATGTGTGCCTGCCCGGCTCTGTGGTTAAAGCAGTAGTGGAGTTGCCTTTTGGATCCCATCCTTCAGGTCACAACTATTTTCCCCAGGCTGACAGGGATATGGGCTACGCCGAAGACGAGGAATTTATCTTAAACGCACGTCAGGCCTGCCGCGACGAAGAAAGCTTTTGGGAGTGGGTAAAAGAGTGGATCTTAGACTGCAGCAGCCACCACGAATACCTGCAGAAGCTGGGCTCTGACAGGCTGTTCCGCCTCCGGGGCAAAATAAACCCTTCCGGGTGGAAAACGGAGATGCTGGATACCAATCTTCCTTCAAGCGAACCTGCTTCCTCACCTGAAGAAAAGATGATAGTAACAGCCGGTAGATTTTTGGCAAATAAGCTTGAAAATGAGAATATAGATTTTGTGTTAACCGGTGTGGGAGCTTCCCACCTGGCTTCCTGGCTGGCTTACTACAAGATGCTGGAAAAGGGCAAAGAGGTTGAACTAATGGCGGAAACCGGTCTCTACGGCTATGCTCCACGGCCGGGAGATCCCTTCCTGTTTGCCAACCGGAATATTCCCACCGGAGACCTATACTCCGATATATTCTGTACCCTGGGCCTTTTGGTGCAAGGAGTTGCGGGAAGTTGCCTCGGAGTGCTGGGGGCAGGGCAGATTGACAGGAACGGGAATATAAACAGCACCTTAATCCCGGAAACTTCTACTTACCTGGTTGGTTCAGGGGGAGGTAACGATGTGGCTTCGGGAGCAGAAGAAGTAGTGGCAGTAGCCAAACAGCACGAGGGGCGCTTTTTGGAAGAGGTTTCCTACATAACTTCTCCGGGAAAAAACATAACTACCTTGATTTCCCAGTACGGAGTGTTCCAAAAAGATGATAGCGGCAGTCTTCGATTAAAGGCGTACCTGGAGCAGCCGGGCCTTTCCGAGCGGGAAACCCTGGAACTTATAGACTCGAACTGTGGTTGGGAACTCCAGGTATTCCCGAAGCTGGAGGCAGTTAAACCACCGGAAACGGAGGAACTACAGTTACTGCGCAGTTTCGATCCCCGGAGGTACTTCCTGGGAAAGTTAGAATAACGCAGCTAACCGTTTTTCTCAATATTAATAACAAAATTTAAGGAGGATTGCCATGAGTAAAGTTAAAAGCCTGTATTCTTACCCGGTAAAAGTTCGTTTTTATGAAGTGGATCTTTCTGCTACAGTTTTTTTTACCACTCATATGAAGTGGTTTGATTCTGTTGCTTTCCCGGAGTTCAGTTACGAGGCGGGAATGGACTGGAAGGAATTAATGGAGCAGAATATTGACCTGGCTATTGCCGGCTTAAACTTTAACTACCACGCCCCCATATTCCTGGATGATACCGTGGATATACACATAGTTGATGTGGAATTTGGACGAACCAGTATGAAACTTTCCGGGGCGCTGTACTGCCGGGACACCCTGATTGCCGAAGGCTACATAGCATACGTCTTTGTGAATTACACCACCAGAGAAAGTATAGAGGTCCCGGAAACCCTGCGTAAAAACATAGAAGAGTATAAAAGCAAAGTTTCCTCTAATTAATATCAGGTTTTTATTGTGCTAAACAGGAAGGCTGGAATTAAACATGAGGGATAAATACGCCGGGCAGTTATCCCTTACGGATTGATTATGAAAGGATTTTTAGACCTATAGAAGTAAGAAATAATAAAGGGAGGTTTTATCTTGATTAGAAACGTGGATCAGTACCTGGAAAGTTTGAATGACGGTAGAGAAGTATGGTGCCTGGGAGAAAAAGTTTCCGATGTGCGAACGCACCCAACTTTAAGAGGTATTATAAGAACCGCGGCCATGGACTACGTGCTTCCTCATCATCCAGACTACAGGGACCTTTTTGTTACCCACGACGAAGACGGGGAGGAGGTAAACTTTTTGCTTACCTCTCCGAAAACTTCGGAGGATCTTCTAAGGCGCAGGGAATGTTTTATTAGCGGGGTTCGCTCCGGAGGGGGCGGAGTACTGGTACACTGCATGGGGTCGGATGCCCTTGCCGCACTTACCGTTTCATCCCAGGTGATGGACAGAGACCTGGGAACAAATTATACGGAAAGAGTAGAAAATTACCGGAACTACCTTCAAAAGAACGACGTTGCCATAACCGGGGCTATTACCGACGTAAAGGGGGATCGTAGCCTCAGGCCTTCCAAGCAGAAACAGCACCAGGATTATTACATGCGGGTGGTAGACCAGAGAGAAGACGGGATAATTGTCAGGGGCGCCAAGGTACACATCAGTGCCACACCCTGTGCCAACGAAGCACTCTGCCTACCCTGCCGCAGCCACGGTGAAGAGGACTACGAGTATTCTCTTGCGTTTGCTATTCCTCTTAACGCACCCGGGGTTAAGCTTCTTGCAGTAGAGCCCGTTTCGAGAACATATGGCGAAGAAGGTGAATTTGATTACCCGCGCACCAGCACCCTCCAGCCCACCGAATGCCTGATTGTATTTGACGATGTCTTTGTACCCTGGGAAAGGGTGTTTATGTGCGGAGAATGGCAGTATTCCCGTACCCTGGCTTACGCCTTTGCCAGCTACCACCGCCTGTTCGGCAGCTGTAAAATGATTGGTAAACTGGAGACTATAACCGGGGCAGCAGCCCAGATTGCCGAATACAACGGGGTAGAGAAAGCCAACCATGTTCAAAGAAAACTGGCCTGGATGGCCATGATCACAGAATCTGTCTCGTTTCTCGGCAAGTCAGCATGCCTGGAGCCGGAGAAAGAATTTGGCAACGAAATGGCTATGCCCAACCGTATGGCAATAAACGCCGCCAAGTTTACTTTTGCCAGCAATTTTCACCAGATGTGCCAGCACCTTCAGGATATAGCCGGGGGACTTTCCACTACAGTGCCTACTTACCGGGACTGGAACAATCCAGAAATACAGCCTTACCTGGAAAAATACCTGAGCGCCAAAGAGGATGTTGCCACCGAAAACAGGATACGCATGATGCGCCTGGCAAAAGATATGACATCCAATTACTACCAGATAGACACCATCCACGGGGAAGGTTCCATGGCAGCCCAGGAAATGTTCCTCTACGGAAGTGCCGACTGGGAAAAACTCAAGTCGGCGGCAAGGCGTGCAGCCAATATTGACGGATGGCAGGATGACCCCATCTACGGGAAGCTCCTTTCGGAAAGAGAAGAAGTAGAAATGCCCCCCGTGGATGAATCTTACGAAAGTATACCTGAAGCATTCAGGAAGACAGGAAATAAGTAGGCAAAAAGAAATGCGCATAATAAACAGTGATTAAAAGAACGGGGAAGCTGGGGACGGTTCCCTTATACCACCTGGAAGCTGGTGACGGTTCCCTTATACCACCTTGAAATACTGGCATGTAAGCAGGTCAATAGAAGCCAAAGGAAGCTAGCAGAGGTACAAGAGAAATCCTCCCTGCAAGACCAGGCCTTTGTCACTGGTAGCATATTATGTGGTCACCTTAATTCACATTTATCTCATTTGGCTGACTCTGAAGATTTCAAATTAATCGTAGGCTCTCGGAAAAT
>CAYODA010000049.1:0-11764 GCA_964402625.1 uncultured Syntrophomonadaceae bacterium
ACGCCTTTGTGCCTCTTATAGAGAAGTGGACCAGGCGTCCTTCCTTCAGCGAGCCAAAGCCCTCTGCTGCAGCAGCAGGAAAGGGTGCGGCAGCTGCCAAGTAGTTGTCGTCAGGGTATAACCTGAAAGGATAGGAATAAAATAAACAAGTAAAAACAAATTATCAGGGGCTGCTTCTTGGCGGGAAGCAGCCCCTGATTTAATTCATATTTAGTCCCGCAGGTTACAGCTGGAGGGTCTAAATGTCTGGGTTAAGTAAAGGAGGCAGGGAATCATGCTGCAGGAAAGTATTATTTTTTCCACCGGACAAAGGGAAGGACTTTACGATATAACCGCAAAAGTAGAAGAGTTAGTCAAGAAAAGTAAAATAGATAGAGGGATTGTCACGGTGTACGCCCGGGGAGCTACCGCAGCTGTCATGATACAGGAGGGATGTGACCAGAGCGTTCAAAATGACGTAATAGCCTTTCTTAAGCGGTCTATCCCTGCAGGAGTCTGGGAACACGATCGCCAGGACGGCAATGCCGATGCTCATTTAAAAGCCGGAATGGTGGGTCCTTCGGAAACTATTCCGGTGATTAAAGGGAATCCGGGCTTTTCCACCTGGCAGAACTTGTTCTTTTGTGAGTTTGACGGTCCCAGAAGCAAAAGAGAAGTGGTGGTAACGGTGGTAGGTGAATAACAGGTGGATTAAGGGTTTTAATATAACACCCGAACATCCGGTTCCGGTTATGCATCACTTTCTTCATTACTTTCCTGGGAAGGAAGTTGGCGCAGAAGCTCCCGGGCACGCTCCAGCTGGTTCTCGGGTACCAGGATGCTTATTTCGTATCCCAGACCTCCAATTACCCGCATGGCACCTGAATAGGGGTTGTCCTGGCTTTTGGCGGAAATGCCATGGTTGCTTAAGTAGCCGGTTATTAAACCGGCTTCCGTATCGTCCGCTACTTCGGTTAATAAGATCCAGCTGTCGTTGGTGCTCATAACAAAATTCCTCCCTCAACGGGTTTGTTAGTTTTCTACAGCCTTTATTTCTATTCCTCCCATAAATGCACGGGCCTGCAATCTAAGCACCCGGGAGGAGTTGCTGCCATCCCGGTGTTCAATTTTTTTGCTGGTTATTAATCCGCCGTCTTCGTGGTTCAGGAAGGTAACCCCTCCCAGTACCGCAGTGCCTTCATATATAACCGGCAGGTTGGAAGGAATTTTTACGTCTATTCCTCCCATAATGGCTGTCAGGTCCAGCACGGTTTCTCCGTCAGGTATTTCTGCTGTGGTCAGGTCCAGGTCCACTCCACCCATAAAAGCCAGATAGCTACTGCTTTCCAGTTTCCACGGTGCTTTCCCGGCCTCAATGCCACCCATAAGGGCTATTCTTCCCCCGCTTAACCCCCCTGCTGTTTTTCCCCGCAGGAGGCTTATTCCTATAATAATAAGAATTGCCGGTAACAGAAATTTCCACAGCTCCCGGGGGATATTGTCTTCGATAATCTCCAGGTTAACTCCCAGATAAATTATACCAAGCAAGAAAACTAATGTACCGCTAAGAAAACGACCCCAGGGAAAAAAAGCCCCGGCATACCCTTTTTCTTTTTTTAGTGAACCCAGGGCATTGATTATCCAGTTAAGACCTATCACCAACAAAATAAGAGGCCAGTAATTTTTCAGGCCGGATATATCTAAAGTATAGCCGAGCCTCTCCAGAAGCGCTACTACCCCTAAGAAAATTATAACCAGGCCCAGAATAACTCTCGTGTTTAAGAAACGCATCTCTTTTCTCCTTTATTTATACTTTAAGATAAAGATATACTTATTTTTATGTTTTGTCAATCGATATAAGACGGGTAAGAGCAAGCTAAAGAGAAGCGGCTGCTTCTGAGTTAACAGGAAATATGTTAAAATAACGAAAAGCAGGTAATAACCTCTAGTATAAGGGGGTAAAGGAGAATGGCGTTAATCTATTTCCACCAGGATTTTTTACTTGACTATGCCAGCGATCCCGCGGCTTCACCGGGAAGACTGGAACCGGCAGTGCAGAGGCTTAAAGACAGTTATCCCTTTGCTATTCCTTCACCGGGGACACCTGAAGAAGTCCTCCGGGTTCACGACCGGGACCACCTGGAAAGAATAAGCAGGGAAGGGGAGACGCTTTATCATACCGCCCTGCTTGCACTGGGAGCGGTCCGCGAAGCTTCGCTTACTGCCATGGAAGGCGAGCATGCATTTGCGCTGTGCAGGCCGCCGGGGCACCACGCCGGTATAAGCTCTTACTGGGGCTTCTGTTATTTTAATAATGTTGCTGCGGCGGTAGCCGGTCTGTTGGAATCAGGTGCGGCAAAAAGTGCTGTAATAGTTGATTTCGATTTGCACTTTGGCGATGGAACCAAAGAGATATTTTCCGGAGAACCTGCAGTAACCTACTGGCACGGGAGAACCAGAAGTAGCCCTGAATTTATTGAAGAGCTGCGAAATTTTCTTAAAGAAGTATCTGCCGATGTTCTGGCAGTCTCTGCAGGGTTTGACAGGCACCGGCGCGACTGGGGAGGAATGTTGGATACCGGGGATTACCGGGAAATAGGCAGGGTTTTGGGAAATTTTGCTGCCGAGAAATGCGGAAGGAGAGTTTTTTCCGCACTGGAAGGAGGCTATAATCCCCGATCCCTGGCGGAAAGTATAGAGGCATTCCTGGAAGGCCTGGAAGAAGGTATGGAAAAGTAGAAATTACAGTAACCTGGTGGATGAAAAGGAAGTCCGGCAGGTTAAAGAAAGCAGGTGGCAGGGGTTGATTTTGGAGGAGAAGATGCAAGAGGAGCCAATGGAAAACCTTTACCGCTACTGGCTGGAAAAAGGTGAACATTTGAACTGGCCGGGTCCATTCATTACACCTCCTTTCCTGGAGGCGTGGTGGGAAAGCTTTGGTTCGGGGGAGCTTTTTCTCCGCTCTTTTTGGGAGGGAGAAATTTTATACGGTGTAGCTCCCTTGATGGTGGAGAAAAGGACCGCCAGGATTGTAGGTAGCGGGGATGTTTGTGACTACCACGATTTTCCAATCAAAAAGGGTTTTGAAAAAGAGTTTTACACTTCTCTGTTGCACTACCTTAAGGAAGAAAGCCTTGAGTCCCTGGAAGTAGCTTCCATGAGGGCGGATTCGTCTTCCCTCTGTTTATTGGTCGAGGTTTCAGATAAGGAAGGGCTCGGGTTGGAGTGTTTCCCGGAGGAGGTTATGCCGGTAACCAGGCTGCCCGCCTCCTGGGAGGAATACCTGCAGGGGTTGAGCAAAAAGCAGAGGCATGAAGTTAGAAGAAAAATAAGGAGATTAAAAGAAGCAGGTGAGGTAAAATACCGGGTTTACCGGGAGCCCGGCGAGGTACAGGAGATTATTCCCCTGTTCCTGGAGCTTTTTAAAAACAGCAGGCTGGAGAAGGCGGAATTTTTAACACCTCGCAGGGAAAAGTTTTTTCGGAATTTGCTGGAGAAATTCACCAAAAATAGAATGGCCTTGCTGGGAGTGCTTGAGCTGGATGGAAACAGTGTAGCTTCGGTATTTTGCTTTGATTATGGCGATACGGTTTATCTATATAATAGCGGCTACTACCCGGAATATTCTCACCTGAGCGCCGGGCTCTTGTCCAAAGTGTTTATGATAGGGGAAAGTATCAGTGCAGGCAAGGATTGTTTTAATTTCTTAAAAGGAAATGAAGATTACAAGTACCGCCTGGGCGGAATAAACGTCCCTACTTACAGGGTTAAAATACACCTGTAAGCACAAATGCAGTAATTTGAGTCAAAACCAAGAGGGGAGAGTTGTAAGTGCCTGATACAACAGCTTACCGCGTGGCGGTTCTCAGTATGCATTCCTGTCCGCTGGGCGGGGCCGGTTCCCGTGATACTGGGGGAATGAATGTATACCTTAGTGAAATAACCCGCCGCCTGGGAGAGATGGGTTACAGGGTGGACGTGTTTACCCGTGATAAAGGAGCGGCGGAAAAAGTTGTCCGCCCCCTGGGCAGAAACGTACGCCTGGTTCATATAAAAACCGGCCCCCGGGAGGATATCCCCAAGGAAGAGCTGCATGGCCACGTGGAACGGTTTGCAGCTGAAATAGAAGGTTTTCGCCGGTTGCACCGTCTGGAATATCAGCTAATTTTCAGTAATTACTGGCTTTCCGGTCTGTCCGGGAACTATTTGCAGAGCTGGTGGAAAGCCGCCCATATTTTAATGTACCATACCCTGGGGGAAATAAAAAACCGGTCCGGCTCCGGTGAAAAGGAACCGTCTATTCGCCTTAGCTCGGAAAAAAATCTTATGACAAAATCCCATCTTATCCTGGCACCTTCACACCGGGAGAAGGAATTTATGTTGCAGCAATTCGGCCCCCCTTATTATCACAAGATAAGGGTAGTGCCCTGCGGGGTAAACCTGAATCAATTTCGACCCGGGGACAAGTGGAAAGCCAGGAGCCGTATAGGGATGGAAGACATTCATTCTCCCCTGGTATTATACGTGGGAAGGCTGGAACCGGTAAAAGGATTGGAACGACTGTTGGAAGCCCTCACCTGGTTTACAATAGAAGAGCGTCCCTGTCTGGTGGTAGTAGGAGGCGATATTTATGATAACCGGGATTCTTATACCAGGGAACTGTGGAAAAAATGCCGGAATTTATCCCTGGAAAGCCACGTAAAATTTGCCGGCAGGGTAGAAAGGGAACTTGTGTCGTACTATTATAATGCTGCAGACCTGACGGCAGTGTCCTCTTACTACGAAAGCTTTGGCATGGTAGCCCTGGAATCATTGGCCTGTGGGACCCCGGTTATCACTACCGACGTGGGCGACTTAAAAAAAATAGTCAAGCAGGGAGAAACAGGGTATGTATTAAGCCAGGGTAGTCCCCGGGAGATAGCCGGGAAAACTCACCAGCTTCTAGCCCGGGAAATGTTCGAGCCAGAAGAAGTAAGAAAAACCGTTACTTCTTATGACTGGCAGGAAATAGCCCGTTTAATGTCCGGGGTTTGGAAAGAGGTAATTTCAAAATATACCGTCGGTGAAAGTGCCGGTTAAGGGAGTTTTAACTCGTACCACCAGGTTTCTTTGCATTTGCGGAAACCAAAGGAGCGGTAGAGGCGTAAGGCCGGGAAGTTGTCCCTGTCGGCGGTTAGCTCGACTTCCCGGGCTTTTAGTTCTTTTTGGAGGGTGTTAAGGGAAGTGGCAAGTAATTCTCCGGCTATTCCTTTGCCGCGGAAGGCAGGTTTTACTCCCAGCATCAATATCCTGCTGTTTCCGGAAGTTTCCGGGCCGGAAGTAGCAGTCCAGCAGTAACCTGCCGCTTCCTCCCGGGCAAAGCCTACCAGGACGTCTTCCGGGGTGGAGCCGCTTATATCCATTTTAAACCGGATGTCTTCCCCGGTGTTGGGTTGATACCCCCAGGTGTCCTCAAAACAGTGGTTTTGTAACTCCGCCAGGAAGTCTTCTTCACCTTCTTTGAGATGGCGCATCTCTAACCGGGAAAGAGAGCACGGGTTGCGGTTGTTTTTGAGCCCGGGGATTTTACGGTGCAGTCGGGTTTTCATTTCCAGGTGTCTTCTTATACATGTAAAACCGTGGTGTTGAAGAAACTTTTTGCCGGCAAGGTTTTTATTAAGAATCCCTACATGTATGGTATCTAAACCAAGATCCCGGGCACGTTTAATACACGCTTCCAGCAGTAAGGAGCCTATTCCATTGCGCCGGTAATTGTGGTATACCATGCCTTCCAGTATTACTCTTTTAATATCAGGCTCCCTGGTAAGTTCCATGTAGCCGGCAAGGCGTTCGCCGTGTATTGCCAGGAATAAATCGTTTTCCGGCTCAAAGCGGGGGCGCTGTAACCTTTTTTTCAGTAATTCCAGTGAAGGAGCGGATTCTCCTTCGATTTTTTCCTTTTCCCTGAATATTTTATAGTATTCGGGGAGGTCCCCGTAGTGAAAGTTTCGAATGAAATACTGTTTATTATTATTTTGCAAAGCAAACACCTCTATCTAAAAATAATAGATTAGTCAGGTACATGCAAGGAGGTTTTATACATGAAAAAAGCTGTAGATGTAATGGTAATTACTCCTCACCCTGATGATGCGGAATTCGGTATAGCCGGTTCGGTAGCAAGGTGGACTGAGCAGGGAAAAGAGGTAGTATATGTGGCCTGCACCAGCGGAGACAAAGGTAGTTCGGATCCGGAAGCAGACCCGGTTGAGCTGGTACGCACCCGTGAAGCTGAACAGAAGGAAGCTGCCCGGAAGCTGGGGGTCAGTGAAGTTCACTTTATGCGCTATGAAGACCAGGGCCTGGAAGATACCCCGGAGTTCAGGAAAGAACTGGTGCGCCTTATCCGTTGGTATCGCCCCCATACCGTGGCAACTACCGACCCTTACCGCAGGTACATCTGGCACCGGGACCACCGCATTACCGGCCGGGTAGTGCTGGATGCTGTTTTCCCGTACGCCCGAGATCACTTGTCTTACCCGGACCTCTTGAAGGAAGGGTATGAACCGCACAAAGTAAAAGAAGTCCTCCTGTGGGGAGCGGAGGAGACAAACCACTGTATTGATATTACTTCTACTTTTTCCCGAAAACTGGAGGCCCTCTGGCGCCACCAGAGCCAGATAGGAGAAAATGCCCCTCGTATAGAAAGATTTGTAAAAGATATGTGCAGGAAGGCGGCCAAGAATGAAGGCTTCCCCCTGGGGGAAGCCTTCTACCGGGTGGAGATAAGCTGGTAGTAGTTTCTAAGAAAGCCAGGTAACGTCCCCGCACAGCTCCGGTTGAGGGTGGCGTTTTTGAAATGCTTCGAACTGCTCTTTTTCTTTTCCTATACTGGTGCTATCACCGTGGCCGGGAAAAACCAGCATATTACCCGGAAGGGTAAAGACGTTATTTTTCAGGGAATCCAGTATCTTTCGGAAATCTTCAGGCGTTCCGGTTTTTCCCGGTCCCCCGGGGAAGATTGTGTCACCTGAAATCAGGTAATCTTCCAGTTTGAAACATACGCTTCCCGGTGTATGCCCGGGTGTGTGCAGTACCTTTAATTCCAGGTTCCCCGTGGTAATAGTATCGCCGTCTTTCAGGTAGAAATCGGGAGAAAAAGGCAGGTTGCCGTCGTCGTTCTGATTAACTGCTACCGGGACTCCGGTATGCTGTACTATCTCTGATAGAGAACCGATGTGGTCCGGGTGGCTGTGCGTTAAAAGAACCTGTTTTAAATTTAAATTTTTAAGTTCCTGGATTAAATCATCCAGCTGGTGCGGGGCATCTACCAGCGTGCTTTCTCCGGTAACGGGGCAGGTGACCAGGTATGCGTTTACTTCAAACGGCCCGGAGGTTATCTGTTCCAGTACCAGGTGATTTAGCCGGGCTATACTTTTACGGTTTTGTTGGCTCAAATTTGGCCCTCCTTGTTTGCAGAATCCTGCTCTTCCTCTTTCCTCCGGTGCAGGAAAGAGGAAGAGCAATTAATTATATACATCTCCGGCATGAGGCTTTGCTTGGTCAGCAAATTCCAAAAGTTTTAAGCCAGAAGAATTAAAGGGTGTTTTCTGTAGTTTCTGTGGTTTCTGTAATGCTCATCATCCAGGCTTTTATACCCTCTTCCAGCTGATGAAGACCGTTTGGATTAAGACAATAGATAGTCCATTTACCCTTACGTCGGCGTTCGACCAGTCCGGCGTTTTTCAGTACTTTTACATGGTGAGATACTGCGGACTGGGAAAGCTCCAGGCGTTGTATAAGTTCGTCAACGCACATTTCTTTACTGCCGAGCATGGAGAGAATTTTAATCCTGGTTTCTTCCCCAAGAGCCTGAAAAACATCAACCAGGTTTTTCATTACAGGGCTCCCCCTCTTCTGTAGTGTTGTTATTCTGGCAGTGATTAATAATACGGGATTTTTTTAAGATTATATCATAGATGTTTGCTTTAAGTAATCTGCAAAACTTCCATGCTCCTTCCCGGTGTTAAACAGGCCACAGTTAACCGTATCCAGATCCATGGTCAGGTCAATAATTAATTGGCTGATTCGGCCTTTTTGACCTCGTAGACTTCTTCCCACTTCTTATCGGCTTCCTGGCGCCAGTTTTCCGCTATTTCATCCAGTTTTCTGGCGTTTGGTTCCTTTATAATATCGTCCGCACCGGGGTGGGAAGGATAGGCCCGGGATTCTTCCACTATTTCCCTTAACTCCTCCGGGTTGTCAATGATAGGACAGGGCCGCAGCAAATTGTGGCTAAAGGGCTGGCGCTTCTGGTAAGCCTTAAACAAGGGATTATCCAGTATTTCTTTTAGTGATTTGTTTCTAATATTATCTATGGCAAAGTGAACAAAAGCGCAGGGTTCAACTTCTCCACTGGCGTTTATGTGGAAGTAGCGCCGTCCCCCGGCTATACATCCCTGGGTAAGATTTCCGTCGTTCCAAAAGTCGGCTATCTGTATTGGTTTGTTATTTCTTATTTCAATAACCCGGTTTACCAGGGAAGCACGCTCTTCCGGGGTTATCATTAAGGAGAAATCCGGGTTTCGGCCAATGGGTATATAGTGGAAAGACCAGCCGTACAGGCAGCCTTTTTCAATCATTAAATCAATAAATTCTTCGGAAAAAGCCTCTTGCCAGTTGTCTCGGGTAATGGTTATGCTAAAGCCAAAAATTACACCGTTCTCCCGGAGGTTATCCATGGCCAGCATGATTTTATCGAAAACCCCGTTACCTCTTCTGTTGTCTGTTGCTTCTCTTCCGCCTTCCACGCTTATTGCCGGGGTGATGTTACCTGCATCACGCATTTTCCTTGCTTTTTCCTGGTCAATAAGTGTTCCGTTGGTGTACAGCATGAAAGCTACATCTTTGTGTTTTTCACACAGGTCAAACAGGTGCGGCCACATCATGGGTTCTCCACCGGACATGACAATAAAGTAAATACCGAGTTCTTTAGCTTCCTGTACCAGACGGTCCATTTCTTCAAATTCCAGCTGGTGATGTTTTTCATACTCGCCGGCCCAGCACCCCTTGCATTTCAGGTTACAGTTGCTGGTAGGATCGACGAGAATGGTGAAAGGAATGTTAAAACCAAGTTCATCTGACAGCTTTCTCTGCCTGGGAATTCCCACCACGCTGGCGTTTATAAAGAAATTTACCAGCAGGTGCTGCTGTACGTTTTCATCCACGTTGTTAAAAATCTTTTCCACGTATTCTCTTATGGCGGGATTCTGGTCTATAGCTTCCTTGATTTTCCTGGCCTTTTCTTTGTGGTCCGGCATCAGGGGAGCTTTATTGGATATTTCATAGAGTCGGTCCAGGTTGTTAAGAGGATTGTTTTTTAAATAGGAGAATAACTGGTTAAACATTTTCTCTCCAAAGTAGCGTTTAGCTGCTTCCATGCCCATCATACAAAGCACTCCTTTCAATTAATAATATTTTTCCTGCTAAAGTCTAATTAAAATCCCAATTTAACTTTTACTTTAACTTATACTTAATGTTACTTTTATCATGTAGTTAATTTAATAATAAAATGTATTCAGCATACTATTTTTAAAATATAATGAGAAACAACCATAAAAAGACCCTATAATTACATATTTAAATATTTAGGTATGTTATTTTATATTTTAAAGAAGTATTTGGCTTTTGTCAATCATCTGGAAGATGCCGGATATCCTGGTAAAATCTCAAAAATCCCGGCTGGTAGCGTATAATGGAGGAAATCCAGAGTATTTTGTTCTTTTGGGTATATTTATTTAAGGAAAGAGAGTATAATGTAAGAAATGAAAACGGGAAAAGAAGTAAAAAAGAGCCTCCAATACCATTTTCTTATGGATTTTAATGTTGCAGGCCCTCCTGTAGCATTAAAAATATGCCAATAAATGTGTGTTTCTATTAAAATCCTGCTGCCAGATAGTAATGAAAAAGGGGTATATGTAGAATTATGAAGTTATTTTTAATGCTGGATTACGACGGAACCCTGGTCCCGTTGCAGGACCGTCCCGGTGAGGCTGTGCCTCCAGAGAAATTGCTGCGCCTTTTGCAAGGAATTGCCCACAGGGAAGACACCCGCGTTGCCGTAGTAAGTGGCCGAAGTATGAACGATTTAAAAGAGTTGTTGCCATTAACCGGCTGCCTTTACCTGGTAGGATGCCACGGAGGCGTTATAAGCGAACCGCCGGGAGGAGAGTATTATACTTTTTCCCGGGAAATTAATATGGATTGCCTGGAGGAGTTATACCGCCTTCTGGCTGAAGAGATTAAGATCAAGCCGGGGTTTATACTGGAAAAGAAAGAGGTTTCCCTGGCTCTCCACTATCGAATGGCCGGTGCCAGTGATGTCGAGTCCGTGAAAGATAAATTTATGGAGCATTTTAGAAGAACCTGCTCGGAAGCCTGGTGGGAGTGCTTGTGCGGAAAGAGGGTGTGGGAAGTGCGTCCCCGGGAGGTCAATAAAGGAAAAGCATGCCTTTATCTGCTGGATAAATGGCCGGGAGCTACTTGTGTTTATGCCGGCGATGATATAACCGATGAAGATGCTTTTAAAAGTTTGCGGGAAAGAGGAGAAACGGTGCTGGTAGGTGAGCAATGGCGTCCCACTTGGGCCGAAAGAATACTTAAACGTGAAGAACTTGGGGAGCTGCTGTATAAAATATATTATCATGGCCCCGGTGCTATTCTGGGCGACGAGCAGGGTTAAAGATTCTCCTGCCCTGTGTTTTTAACCGGGAAAAAATATGCTAAAATAAAAGCGCAAAAATTTACACTGTGGAGTAAAAGGGGAAAAAGTAAATGGAAAAGGTAAAGCGACAGATAATAACCGCCTTATTGAGAAGGTCCTGCACTTTTTGGGAATTGATAACCATGCAGGATGTTCACCTGGCCCGTTTTACAAAGGAGCTTAAGGAGCTTAAAGAAAAAGGGTTTGTGGAATGGGGTGAAACTCACCTGGCTTTGACTGAAGCAGGTAAAAAAGCTGCTGAAACGGATAATTTAAAAGAAAAGCAGGAAATCATATGCTCCTGCTGTGGAGGCAGGGGTGTGGCCCAAGAGGGTTCATTTGAAGATATTTACCGGAAGATGGGAGAGATACTGAAAAAGAGGCCTTCTGCCATAGCTCAATACGATCAGGGGCCGGTAGACCTGGATACATTGATATCCCGGCTGATGGTGATGTATAACCGGGGTGATTTGGAAAAACAGCACCTTTTTATTCTGGGAGATGATGACCTTACCAGCCTGGCAGCAGCCTTGAGCGGCTACCCGGAAAAAGTACTGGTAATGGAAGTAGATGAAAGACTGGTAGAATATATTGAAAAGGTAAAAACGGAGGAAGGACTGGATAACCTGGAGGTAGGGAGCTATGATGTTAGAAAGCCGCTACCCCAAAGTTTTATGGGGGAATTTGATACTTTTTTTGTAGACCCTGTGGAGACAGTGCAGGGAATAGTGCTGTTTATCTCCAGGTGCGTGGAGGCTTTAAGAGGAGAAGGCTCGGCAGGATATTTTGGTCTTACCCACCTGGAGGCCTCCCGTAAAAAGTGGCACTTTCTCCAAAAGAAATTCCTGGAGATGAATATGGTTATTACCGATATTCAGCGTAATTTCCAGTGGTACGAACTGGCCCGGGAAGGTTTTGTAGAGAGTGACTATCCCCTGGTGACAAATGCTCCCGGAAGGCTGCCGGTGCCCGAAATTAACTGGTACAGCTCCGACTTGTACCGCCTGGAAGCGGTGGAAAAACCGCAACCGGCTTCCCTGGAAATTC
>CAYODA010000050.1:0-11757 GCA_964402625.1 uncultured Syntrophomonadaceae bacterium
CGACATAATTGCCGGTATCGGGATAGTGTTCTGCTTTCATGTCATGAGGATGTGTCTGTGAGCCCGGTGTGTCCGAAAAATATCCGATCATCTCAAAACAGATCATAATAATTACTTCTTCTCCTGCATTGTACAAACTCTCGGCATGTACGGCACTTCCCATTTTGCTGGACCCAAAATAGGGAGGCTCTTCCAGGGGATAGGCAACAAAATCCACCCGAATTTTTAGTTCCTGGTAGGCCAGAAGACGGGCTGTTTCCAACAACCCCGCCACGGCACTGGCGTTATCATCTGCACCCGGCTGTTCCCCGGCCACATCGTAATGAGCGCCTACCACCAGGAGGGGGCCATTTACAGGGCCTGCACTTCCTATTATGTTGCGGTAGGTGCTGTGGTCAGCCCGGTAACTCTGTTCGGATGTCCTGCATCCGTATTTTTTAAACTCTGCTGCGATGTAATCGGCAGCCCGGTCGAGTGACTCTGTATTTCGGTAATTTCTTGGAGGGTAAAGACCGGTTAGGAATTCCACATGGGAATAAAGTTTGCGAGAATCCGCTTTTTCTATTAACTCCACTTTGGATACTCCTTTTTTAAAAGAGTTATTCATATAATTAATTATATTAAGTTGTTATCAAGTAATGATACAATTAGAGAATACTGGAACGCAACAGGCGGTAGTTCACCTGTTGGTTAAATATTTTAGTAGCTGGTTTAATTTGAGCTGGTTTTGAAAAGTTTCTATGGAATTCAATAAAAATCTGTTATCATATTATAGGGTAATTACCCGTTGCGGGAAAGGGTAAGGTCTGTTTTATGGTTATGGAAATTGAAAAAGCAATAGAAGTGGTGACCTCAGGAGCCACTATAGTTGGAACGGAAGAAGTTGCCCTGAAAGAGGCAGCAGGGAGAGTTTTGGCCAGTGAGGTGACTGCGGGATTGAATGTCCCTCCATTTGACCGATCCAGCCTGGACGGTTATGCCCTTAATTCAGAAGGTACTAAAGAGGCTAGCTCAAAGGAACCGGTTAAGCTAAAAATATTGGAAACGGTTGGTGCCGGTTTTTCTTTTGGGGGCGAGGTGCCGGAAAACTGCTGTGTGCGAATAATGACCGGTGCACCACTCCCCGGGGGGACTAATGCCGTCGTAGCCCAGGAAAAGGTGACCGTGAAAGAAGGGTATATCCTGGTAGAATCTCCTCTTGTTCCGGAAGAAGGAATGGTTCGGGCCGGCCAGGAGATAAAGGAATCCGAGAAAGTCATGGATAAAGGTACCCTGCTTCACCCACCTCAACTGGGTATACTGGCTGACCTGGGGTATGCCCTGGTCTGTGTTTACAAAAAGCCGCTGTTAGGAATTGTCTCTACGGGCGCGGAACTGGTTTCTCCGGGGACAAGTCGAGGAGAAAACAATATATACGAAAGTAACAGTATAATAATGGGTGCGCTGGTAAAGGCGTGCGGTGGAGAGTTTATTAAATACGGGCCCGTCCCGGACAGTGAAGAGGAGCTGGTAAAAGCCGTAGAGGATGCATTTTCCAGGTGCGATGCAGTGATTACCACGGGAGGGATTTCTCAAGGAGATTATGACCTGATGCCCCGGGTAATGGAAAGGTGTGGGATCGAAGTGCTTATTAGCAGCCTTGACGTAAGGCCCGGCACTTTCTCTGCAGCAGGGAAAAGAAGCGGAAAGTGGATATTTTCGCTTTCCGGGAGTCCGCCGGCTGCCAGGATGATATTTGAACTACTGGTTCGCCCTTTTATACTGGTTTCCGCCGGGAATTGCCGGTGGAAACGGCCGGCGGTAAAGGCTGTACTGCAGCATTCCCTGATAAACCGGGGAGATAAAAAACTGGTTTCAAAAGGCTGGTGCTATTTTTCCCGGGGGGAGTATTATGTTCAGATTCCCCGGGTAAAAGCAAAAAGTACCGGTTCAGGTGTTCCTCCGGGTTGGGGTAGGAGAGAGAATTCTATGATCGTTCTTCCCCCCTCCGGTCAGCCTTTAAAGCAAGGAGATAAAATAGAGGTAAAACTAACAGAGCTTCCGGAGGTGGAAAATTGAATCCTCCCATAGTATCCATAATAGGTCGCTCAGGCAGCGGTAAAACTACCCTGGTTTCCAGGCTGGTGCCTGAATTAAAAGATAAGGGCTACCGGGTGTGTACCATAAAGCACAACTCGCAAGGATTTGAGATAGATCACCCCGGTAAGGATACCTGGAAACACCGGGAAGCCGGTGCCGATGTAGTTATGATTTCTTCAGCTTCCAGGCTGGCCATAATGGAAACCGTTAAAGAGGAAGTCCCCCTGGACAGCCTGGTGGAAAAAGCCGGGGGAGTTGACCTGGTAATAACGGAAGGTTATAAAAGGGAAAACAAACCCAAGATAGAAGTAGTCAGGGGTGGTTATCCGCTGCTTTCCCGGGAAAATGAAGAAAATGTTTTGGCTTATGCAGGTGAAGTAGAAGGAATGGTGTCCCCCAAAGTTCCCTGCTTTAACTGGGACCAGGTTCCCGAACTGGCCGAACTAATAGAAAAGAAAATGATCGGGGGTGTTTAAATCGTCACTCAGGGATAGACTTTCTCGAAGGGGTAAAAAGCAAGAAGACGATGCGGATATGACCGTAACTGAACACCTGGAAGAATTTCGTTCACGCCTTATTGTAGTGATCGTAACCCTGGTAATTGGAGTTATAATAGGTTTTTTTCTGGCGCACGAGTACGTTTTAGAAGCCATGCTGGTGGTGCCGGAAGATGTTATTTTTATTCATCCTACCGAGGCTTTTTTTACCACTTTAAAGATTGCCATATACCTGGGGATAATTTTATCTATTCCCATGATTATTTACCAGGTGATTGCTTTCCTGGTTCCCGGCCTTTCTTCGTCTGAGAAAAAATATGTAATACTGGGGCTGCCCATGTCGGTGGTGTTGTTTGCCTTGGGGGTTGCGTTTGCATACTCTGTAATTCTGCCCCTGGCGTACAATTTTTTCATCGGCTTCGGAGGAGAAGCCATGGAGGCACAGATTTCGGTAAAAGAATACGTAACCTTTGTTTTGCATTTTATTATTCCTTTTGGTCTTACCTTTCAACTACCTCTTATTGTAATAATCCTGACTGCGTTGGGCATACTCAACCCCGTCTTCTTAAGAAAGAACCGCAAGTACGGTATCCTGGTTATCTTTGTTATGTCTGCTTTTCTAACACCGGGAGACATAGGGTCCCAGCTTTTAATGGCAGGCCCGCTGGTGCTGCTTTACGAAATCAGCGTGCTGTTGTCGGCAGTAATTTACCGGCGTAAAGTAAATAACCGTTTAAGTGAATAGTATGTATTTATTAGCAAGGTTTAATTAATATAAATCCCGGGATATTCATGTGGGAAACCGGGTTGAGTGAAGGGGGTTGGGTGGTTGTTTAGCCGGTTTGCAAAGACCTTCAGCCTTTTGAAAACAGCTGTTCTGCTTCTGTTTTTATTGCAGGTTCCGGGAAGTGTTTCCTGTGCAGAAGAGCCGTATGTGGAAGGCAACCTGGAAAACGGGACGGATGTGGAAGTTTGGGAGGGTGAACCGGCAGGCAATTACCGCCTGGAGGGAGACGAAGATTTTTTCCGCGGAGAAGTATTAGACGTCCGGGTGATAGAAGAAGGAGAGGCCTATATAAGACAGAGTGCCCGGGTGGAAATAACCAGTGGAGCTTTTAGCGGATACGAAGTAGAGGTAGAAAATTATTATGAAGAGCACGATGCTTATACTTTTCTGCTGGAAGAGGGAAAGGAAATAATCCTGGTTAACCTCCGGGAAGGTGGCTTCCTGGAAGGGGTGAGGGTGCATGATGTTGCCCGGGATCATACCCTTTACATGATACTGGCAGGTATGGCGGTCTTGCTTGTGCTGGTGGGCGGCTGGAAAGGTTTCCGGGGGCTGATTACTCTTACCCTTACCCTGCTTTTTATAGTATACATTTTGCTTCCCCTGGTTTTAAGAGGATACCATCCCCTGTTAATTTCAGTAATTTCGGCCCTAATACTAATTGCACTCATACTGCTTGTTATAGGGGGTATAAACCCTAAATCTTTTGTAGCCATCGTGGGTACTGCCTGCGGTGTGGTGGCTGCCGGCTTGCTTGCCTTGTGGGCCGGTAGTGCCGCCCAGTTAACGGGTTTTGGAAGTGAAGAAGCGCAAATGTTGTATTATATGGAGGGTGATATTAACGTACGGCACCTGTTGTTTGCCGGCATAATTATCGGTGCCCTGGGAGCGGTTACTGACGTGGGTATATCTGTTGCCTCTGCGGCGGAAGAGATAAAGCAGGCCGATCCTTATATAAGATTCATGGATCTGTTCAAGTCTTCTTTTAACGTGGGAAGAGATGTGATGGCCACCATGTCAAACACCATAATTCTGGCTTACGTGGGAGCAGCTATTCCCCTTCTGCTGCTACTTATTGGTATGGAAACCCCGTGGTTGGAAGTAATTAACATGGATTTAATTGCCACAGAAATTGTTCGAAGTGTAGCCGTTACCATGGGCTTTATTGTTACCGTCCCGGTAACGGCGTTGTTGGCCGGTTATGTTATGAGCCGCGACGAATAAGAGCACACCCAACGATTTTTAAGGTGCACTCTTATTCGTCAATATATTGCCGGAGCAATTTATTTGATTTAAGTTAATCAACCCTCATGCATTATCCCGGTTTCCGGAATTTAATCTATACTTCCCTTAATTTATGCTTTTACTTTACTGCTTTCAGGTGAAGACTTGTTTTCCAGGAGCTGTTTTGCCTGGAAAACAAGGCCTTCTACCAGTTCGTCCCGGTTGGCGTTGTCTTTGCCGTCATAATAAACGCATACAATAGGCATACCCAGGTCTTCCTGGAGTACCGACGTTTGGGCTTCTACTACAGAAGCGGGCATGCAGGTAAACGGTGCTACAAAAACCGCCCCGGCTACTCTTTCCCGGTTAGCATAAGCGGCCGCACGACCTATGGTCATGGGGGGTTCACCGCCATAGTGGCGGGGAACGTACTTTTGGGCCTGCTGCATGATTTCCACCGGTTCCGGTTCTTCCAGGCCTTCCACCATGGCTTTGGCTGCCCCGGTTAATCTTTCTTCATCACGGTGTGCCAGGCGGTTAAGGAGACGGTAGGCCAGACGGAAAAAGAAATTCTTTACAGACTTGTTTAACTGGTAGGCCTGTTCTATTTCCTGCTGTTGTATGAAGATAGTGTAGCTGAACAGCTCAGAAGCCGGTGCCAGCGAAGCTTCTCCTCCCGCCTCTTCAATTTTACGTATTATCCCCTGGTTGCAGCGTTCATCCAGTCGCACGTAAAATTCGCCGCACACCAGTACCAGGGGTCTTAACTCTTGCCGGAGCGGTAGTTTTCCAAACTCCTCAGCTGCTTCGTAAAGGAGTTTTTCCAGGGGACGAAGATATCCTCCTCCCGGCAGTTGAAGGGGGTGGAAGTGTAAATTCTCCAGCTCCTTCAACAGGCGGTCGGTATAATAACTGAAAAGCTCGTCGGCTGCTCCTTCTTCTTTTTCGTAGGGCCGGGAGGAAAAGAGCATTTTGTACAGCAGGTCCATAGAAAGTATACCTGCAAAAGCGCCTACGGCAAATCCCAGGCCGAAACGTTGAAACGCTTCCATATAGTTTACCGAGCAGATCTTGGCTTCCCCATAACCGGCCCGGTTTATAACCAGTGACTGGGTAGGGGCATAGAGGCCGTACCTGCAGGGACCGCAGGCCCATCCCTGGAAGAATACCGTGTTCTTATCTTCTCCGGGTGAACTGTGCAGTTGATATTCCAGGTAATCCTGCAGGTTCTGTATAAAAGGTAGACACTCTTCCCCGTTGGCATAACGCCTGGCCAGGGAAAGATCCTTGTCAGGGCTTTGGGGGAGAACCTCTGCTTTTACCCCAAAATTACGGAACAGGGCGGCAAACACGTGTGAATGATGGGTGGCTTCCGGTATTAAGATTTTATCCCAGTTGCGGTCCTGGATGGAGGTGGTCCGGGCCGAATAGAAGTGCGGAGCATGGTAGCCGTTTCGGGAAAGGCTGGTGTTTCGGAATGCTTCCAGCCTGGTAATCATGCCCGCTGCGGCAGTGTGTTCGTCCAGGGTCAGGCGCAGGTAGCCGCTGAGCCCGCTCAAGTAATGGCGGAGCATGGCGTTAGGTCCGCATTTGAAGGGATCCTGCAGCACCAGTTCCAGCAAAGGAAGCCCGGTTTGTGAGGCTCGTTCGTTCAGGAACCTTACCAGCAGGGCAGTGGAAACCATCCTTTGCAGCTGGGCCGGGTAAATGTTGTCCATTTCCTTCAGCTTTTCTTTCAAGTATGCCTGAAATTCTTCACGGTAGGGATCCAGGACAGGAGAAGAAAATTTATAGCGGTACCAGCCCTGCAGGTAGGCAATTAAAAAGTCCTGGGGTATGGCAATGAGACCCTTTTGACGCGCATAGCGGAGAGAGCCTTTGGCGACAAAGTCGTCGTAAATGGTATAAGATCGGCTTAAAAAGACTGCTACTACCTGGTCCGGGTTTTCCATAAGATTTTCCATCATTACCCGGCTTTCTTGTTCCATTTCTTCTTCGTATTTTTCCATGGCCTGATAGCCGGCTTCAACTGCCTGCTGCAGTTTTTCTTTCTCAAATCTTTTCCCCAGGATGTTCCTGGCAACGTGGTCCAGCTGACACCTTATTTGCTCTTTACCTTCACGGTAGTTTAACTGGGCATAGAGTGTTTTATCTTTGTCTAGCCCCAGGGAATTGGTAACGGTGCCGCTAATAGTTTGCATCAGGGGGCAGGTAAAAGAGCGGGGCCATTCCTGTGCCCAGGGCAGGGGTTCGGCGTTTACTACTTCGGGTATAAATATATAATCGAGTTCTTGTTCAGTCAACTCGTGGTAGTGTCCTACCAGCACTTTCATTGGATAGCACATTTCAGAATCCAGTCGTTTTTTACCCCGCTCCAGGGTGTCTTCCGTGGTAGGTGAAGAAACTACTACTTCTGCTCCCAGCTCCCGGAAGAAAGCTGCCCAGAAGGGGTAGAAGTCATAGAACAGCCCGCTGCGTGCAATTCCCACCCGGGGGCCATTGTCCAGGCTTTCCCCGGCGGCACGGTAGAATATTTCCTGGCGCCGGGTGGAGTAATCCGGGTGCTCGGAAGGAGTGCTGTCTTTTTTCCAGTCGGAATAACGCCCGCAGCGGTCACCGTAAATGAACTTGCTGCCGTCGTTAAAATTTATAATATTAAGGGAACAGTTATGCTCGTGCCGGCATTCCGCCTTGCAAGCTTTTTGCTCCAGATTGAAAGAGTTGAGCTCGTGCAGGCTGCGAAAGTTAAAGGTAGCCGGTTCGCCTATATGGTGGAAGTTCCTGGCCACCAGGGCGCTACCCAGTGCGCCGGTCAGATCGGGATTGGGGGGGATATATATTTCTTTCCCGCACTCTGCGGCAAAAGCACTGGCCAGGGCTTCATTCTTGGCAGTGGCACCGGTAAATACTACTTTTCCGTTTAAAGGGCGGTTTTCCACGGTTTTGCTGAGGTAGTTGCGGGCCGAAGAATAGCCCAGGCTGGCCAGTTGTGCTTCCAGGGGCAAGCCCCTGGAAGCTGCAGACATCAGGGTGGATTGGGAGAGAAGAGTGCAGGTGTCTCCCAGGTCCATGGCGTATTCTGCCTGGAAGGCTTTGTTGGAAAATTCTTCTTCAATTTTAACCCCCAGAAGTTCGGCCAGGTTTTCCAGGAAAGTACCCGTGCCGGCAGCACAGACCGGGTTCATATTGTAATCAAATAAAACTCCGTTTTTTATTTGCAGGAACTTGGAGTCTTCGCCCCCTATTTCAATTATGGAGAGAATTTCTTCTTCGTCAAAAAGATATTTAACCCCTTCAGCCTGGCAAGTGATTTCGTCTACTGCGTATTCCGCGTTAAGTATTTTTTGTGACAGGAAACGCCCGGAGCCGGTAGTACAGGCGACAATGCGGGAATTCTCCAGGTATTCCCCGTAGTCTTCATGTACGCGCTTCATCAGTTCCAGGACCTGAAGGGCAGGTCTCCCGGTAGTAGGGAGGTATACACCGCCAATAATTTTGCCCGAGTTATCAAGGAGGACACACTTGGTGGATACAGAGCCGCAGTCTACTCCCATAAAGACAGTGGAGAGATCATAGTCTTCCATGCTACCTTCTTTTTGGTGTTCTAAGTAGTGCACCTGAGTGGGATCCAGCGGCGGCAGGGGATGTTCCGGTTTAAAAGTACTGTTTAAGGGCAGGCGGTGCAGCAGGTCTGTCACCGGTATTACTTCCTCGTTTTGTGAAGCTCCCATAGCTATTATGTATTCATGGTCTTCGGGCACAACAACTTCTGCATCCCTGTGTTCGGCATAATCGTTTAAGTATTTCATTACTGCTTTGTTTTCGGCTACTCCTCCCAGGGTAACTATCCGGGAGGGCCCTGCTATACGGTTTTGTGCTACACTGGTGACAATGGTGTCTACCAACGCTTTAGCCATCCCTGCCGAAACGGCATTCTGGGTGGCTCCTTCATTTATGGCATGGGTCATGTCCGACTTGGCAAAGACGGCACAGCGACCCGAGATTGAAACGGCTGTATCGGCTGAAAGGGCTACTTCGGCCAGTTCCCGGTCATTGTAGCCCATCCTGGTGGCCTGTTGATACCAGAAAGCACCACTTCCGGCGGCGCACTGTCCGTTGCGATTGAAGAAACTTACCGTTCCATCCTCGTCCAGTTCCAGGTAGTGCATGTTTTCATGTCCCAGGGAAAGTGCAGCTTGAGCTTTAATATTGTGGAAATCAAGTCCCATTTGCAGTGCCTGGATTTCCAGCATGGGTTTAACTCCCAGGGCACTGGCTACCAGCCTGGCATTATGTCCCACCAGTCCAAAACGTACTTTTTCTTGGCTGTACCCTTCCAGCAATTTTTCAAGGCACTTCTGGGCGGTTTCTACCGGCCTTCCGGCGGTAGAAAGAAAGCATTTTTTAATATTTGTGCCGTCCACCAGGACGCCTTTAACTGCAAAAACTCCCACATCAAGTCCCAGGCCTGGTAGAGCAACGTTATCTCTTTTATCGCTGTGCTCCATTGCAATAGGGCCTCCTTTCATAATACTGCCTGTGAAATCATGGCAGGAAATCAGGAAATACTAGATTACTATATGGTATGGGCATCGGGTTGATTGTGTATGTTTTGGTGCCCGGTACATAAAACTACATGCCTGCTATTAAACAGCGGTTGCAAACAATTTATTTCGTTTAAAGCATATATGTAAAAGGCTTACGCCTGCTAAAAACCGTCATGTATAAGAATATACTAATACATTATAACATACAAGATTACAGCACATTCAAGTACTTATATTTTTAAGGGCGCATGAAATTGTGGGTTTGATGAAATTTTTTACACATATTTTTGCTTTATACTGTGAATAAAATAAGTTATATTATTTTTTAGGAGTTCTAAAAGTAATTTGAAGGGTAGTTGAAAATGTTTTTCTCTATAGAAAGCAGCTTGATGGGATACCTGTTTGAACTTCATGGGGATTACCCTGCATTGGATATTTTTTTTATAGCAGTAGCAAATTACTCCACCCATTTTTTTGTTGTGGTATTTTTGATGGTGGCGGCTTCTTTGTTTTACTATAAATTCAAGTTAAACAAGCAGGTGTGGCTGTCATCTCTTTTAATTTTACCCGGCGTACTTTTAGCAAATTATTTGCTTCGGGTGACTGTTAACCGTAACCGGCCTTTTACACTGGAGGAAGAGTTTTCTTCCCTTCTTTATCATTATTACCACAATTCGTTCCCCAGCAACCATGCCGCTGCCAGTTTTGCGGTGGCCGGGATTGTTTATCTTCTAAGCCCACGGTGGGGAAAGCTTCTTTTTGTTCTGGCGGCCCTGGTGTCAATCTCCAGGGTATATACGGGCCTGCACTTTCCCAGCGATGTTTTAGCCGGTGCAATGCTTTCCCTTGCATTTTTATTTCTGTTTTGCCGCTACCGGGAATCCCTTTTGCAGATATATAAGAAAACCATTGGAAAGTCATACTGAAAAGAAGTTTAATTTCCAGTAAGCTTCGAACGGGAGTGGTAAGGGTATGATAGAAATTTACGGTTTGAAAATGGAACAGGTGCTTCCGGAAAACCAGTTAGAGGTTTTGCTAACACGCCTTCCTGAAAACACCCAAAAGGAAATAAAAAAGCTGTGGAGTTATGAAGGCGCGGTAAGAAAACTGGCAGGAGAATACCTGCTTCGATATATGGTAAGCAGGAAAACTAACCTGGTTTTTGAAGAAATTTTAGTGGACAAAGATCGACACGGGAAGCCTTTTTTAAAAAATCCCGGTGAAGTATTTTTAAACGTATCGCATTCCGGAAAGTGGGTGGTGGGAGCTGTGGGCGGCTGCCCCCTGGGAATAGATATAGAAAAAAAAAAGGAGCGGAGCTTTAAACCGGCGGAGCGTTTCTTTACGGAACCAGAGAAGCAACTGTTCTTCCGGAAAACCCGTGAACAGAAACTGGAATTCTTCATTGACAGGTGGACCCTCCAGGAAAGTTATGTCAAGGCTGTTGGAAAAGGAATCTCTTTATGGTCGGTGGGGCTGGACGTAATTTACTACGGAGAAAGCAATGGTAAAATAGTGTGCAGGGATCAAAATTTGCCAGATGCTTTTTTTAAAAAGTTTGATATGGATAAGGAATATAAGATGACGGTAAACAGCCTGGAAGATAAAGAATTTGGCCAGCCAGAGGTTAAGGATATGGTTCTTTTTTTTAGCGAAATGATGAAAAGATAAAATAAAACTTTTATAAATCCTTATAAATTAAAGGCAGTTCATCCAGGCAAGTGTGGTGGTAGTATATTGCAATAAAAAGCCGGATGTAATACAATAAAAAAGTACATATATAGTGAAGGATGCTGATAACGTGGAAAATTTAAATACCGGTTTTATTGGTTGCGGAGCAATGGGCTCTGCATTTATTAAGGGGTTTGTTAAACAGGGGAAGTTATCCCCACAAAACGTAATGATTTACGATGTGGACAGCCACCGGGTGGAAAACTTAAAAGAAGAGTGCCGGGTGGAAAAAGGGGATAGCCTGGAACATCTGCTTAATAAGTGTTCACTGGTTTTTTTGGCAGTAAAACCCGGGGATTTCCCCTCACTCCTTTCCGAAATAAAGACCTGCCTGAGAGAGGATCACCTTTTTGTTTCTATAGCGGCAGGGATTGATACGGATTATATCAGCGGCGCCCTGGAAAACCACCAGCGCATTATCAGGGTTATGCCCAATACACCATGCCTGATAGGAGAAGGGGCCGTGGCGGTTGCGGCAAGTGGTGAAGTAACCCTTCGGGAACTTTCATTGGTAGAAGAGCTGGTGAGTGCTCTGGGGATAGCGGTTAGAGTAGAAGAGAAATACATGAATGCGGTTACGGGTCTCAGCGGGAGCGGTCCCGCATATGTTTATTTGTTTGCAGAATCCCTCATTGAAGGAGCAGTAAGGGCAGGGCTGGACAGGAAAATAGCCACCAGCCTGGCGGTACAGACTTTAAGAGGGGCGGCAGGTATGCTGTTGCAGAATGGAAAACATCCGGCAGTGTTAAAGGACGATGTCACTTCTCCCGGCGGTACTACCGGGGCCGGACTTTTTGAGCTGGAAGAAAATGCTTTTCGAGCTGCAGTCTCCGATGCAGTAGTCAGAGCGGCTCAAAGAGCTCAAGAACTGGGAGCTAAGGAGTAGAAAAAT
>CAYODA010000051.1:0-1523 GCA_964402625.1 uncultured Syntrophomonadaceae bacterium
ACCGGCTGATATTTTTCTATTGCAGAATACTATAGCCAGGCTGGCCAAAGCCAGACTTTCAGGTAAAGTATGTAAAAACCATAACCACGGCGATAATTCCATCTTAAATTCATCTCCTGGGCAGACCGCAACCGATCCTAGTCTGTCTATTTTTTCTTTTCTTTAAATTAATTATATCGAATACTGTTTTTTTATGTTTTCGACAGCAAAAAAGAAAAATCCTTCTTTGACATCAATTAATTTCCAGGTGCCGGGAAGGATTTTAAAATCAGTAATCCAAAGTCACCCTTATCAATCTCTCATTCTTCCGTGTTTGTATCCGGTATTCATAAAAGCTTTAAAATTTTCGGGGCGGGCGTCATCTACCGATACACCGGAACTCAATATAAACCCCCCGTCCCTTCCAAAATTATTAATAAGGCCCTTGACATACTCCTCCATTTGAGCAGGAGTCCCTGCTTTTAAAAGAGAGTTGGGAATACTTCCGGCAATACATGCTTTCCCTTCAAGAACTTCCCTGGCACGCTCAATTTCATTCCACTGTAAAAACCAAACAGTTTTGCCCGCAGGTATATCCGGGTCGTTTAAATACTCTATCCGGTTATAATAGTTTCCCTGCACTTTAAGCAAGGGTACCAACCCTTCGTCGATAAGACCTAGAATCACCTTTTTTAAAGTGGGCCAGTAAAATTTCGCAAACTCCCGGTCGGATATAAACTCGTCCGATCCCTGGTGAAGGGGCATAAAAACAAAAGGCGTATTCCTTTCTGTAGCAGAACGACACCCCAGTTCCACATTTATGGGAACCAGCTTTTCCATGGCCTCTATTAATTTCTCCGGCTGGCGGAATATATCCAGCATTATTTTTTGGGTCCCCCGCAGGGTATCACCCAGGGTGTCAAAAGGAGCCTTACTAAAACCTCCCCAAAAAACAGGCGCTCCCTTAGAGGCAGTTATCTCTTTATTAACAGCTCTTACTGTATTCATCCACTCAAGCGCAATCTGTCCTGCCTCCACCAGCTTTTCCAGGGAATCCTGTATGCCGGCGTCACCAAATGAAGAGAAAAATTTACCCGTCATGGGAAGCTCCACCATGTCTGTAAAAGGAGAAATATTATGCAAGGACTGCAGGGCTCCACAGACGCGGGGCAAGTAAGAATTTATCCAGAAACGGGTGGGATCGGTGATAAAAAGGTCATACTCGTGGTCGAGCATGTATTCTGCCTGTTTAAACTGGTAAGTAACATCGGGGGCCACCCCGTGCCCCGGCCATTTGTAATGTTTGTAGTCCAGTATTTCCAAAACCCGGCCCGGGGCAACAATAGAAGGGCTGGAGAGACTATCCGGATCAAAATCCTGGTGAAAATCCAGCCAGGCTTTCCACATCTTGTCAAAGTCAAACATCACTTCTTCTATAGTAAAACCCGCATATCTAACCGGAAAAAAACTTACTTTAGGACAAACAGGAATCCTTTCCGGGGTTTTTAGTTCAACGCTTTCCTTGATTATCCGGGTACGCTCCA
>CAYODA010000051.1:1623-11726 GCA_964402625.1 uncultured Syntrophomonadaceae bacterium
CCCTACCTGAAGGGCAGTATTCCGATCAATCTGGTTTCCCCCGATTATAATATAAGGCTTTTTCTCCCACTCAGCCGTCTCCTGCTTGATTATCTCTATAGTCTTTTCCATACTGTCGTAAGCAGAGGAAATTAAACACGACAGCCCTATAATATCGGGTTTGATTCTATTTAACTCTTCTACAAATTTTTCAGGGCGCACATCCACCCCCAGGTCGTGTACAGCAAAACCGTTGCACGAAAGAAGCATTTTTACTATGTTTTTTCCCAGGTCGTGTATATCATTTTCTACGGTACCGAGAAGGACGGTGCCCTGGGCCTGGTTTTCCCACTTCTGGTTTTGAATAGCCGGCGAAATAATCTCTATTACCTGCCTTAAGATTTCATCTGCCATAATCAGGCCGGAAATAAAATACTCCTCCCTGGAATAACGAACGCCAACCTGGTACATCCCTTTCTGGCATTCGTGAAACAGGTGTAAAGGGTCTTCGCCGTCTTCCAGCCGCTGTTTTAATGTGCTTAAAACTTCTTCTTCCCTTAAATCCGCAATTGCTTCAATAAGGTTGCTATTTTCAGCCATTGGTATCATCTTCTCCCGTAGTATTGATACCCAGGTACGCGGTAAAATTTAGCGCCGTAGCAGGGCAAATAAATTTGCCCCAGCTTACCGGGTTGTCTCCAAAATCAAAAAAGAGATGCTCCAGGTTAAAGGCAGCCGAACCAGTCGAAACTTGCAGCAGTTCCGCTTCTTTTTCATTGACTACCACTGCTTCAATGGTTAGTTTTCCCCACTTGAAATCGCCGCCAATCTTACCTTTAAACAAATCTCTTAAAGAAGTTAAGTCCAGCTCCGATTCTACAATGGAACGCCTGGGATCATAAATCAAATATTCACGATGAATAATTAGAGGTACTTCTTCCCTGGAGAGAAGGCGTTTTATATAAATAATCCTCTCTCCTTCAGGTTTACTCAACATCTGTGCGGCTTTTTTATCGGCCGATAAAATGCGGGCTTCCAAAATTGACACGTTGGTACGCTCGCTGGAGAAAATATTCTCCAGATCCTGCAAATGAAAGGTGGCCGAACCGAGGCTGATAGGTTTGACAAAGGTTCCACTGCCCTGTACCGAGTCCACGATTCCTTCATCGACAAGTATGTTTATGGCACGGCGCACAGTCATGGGGCTAATATTATACCGCTGGCAAAGCTGGGATTCCGAAGGCAGCTTTTTGCCCGCCCGCAGATCACCAGAACCGATCTTGTGCTTTATTATATCAGCCAGTTGAATATAAGCCGGTTTGTAAGAATTGCGGTCTATATTTCTGTGGTTTTTTTCTGATACCCTGAAATCTTCAGACATATTTGCACCCTCTACTTTAACCTAAAATATAATATATTTAAATTTTATCCTTTAGTCAATAGTTATGGTGCAATGCTTGCCACTTTTATTATTGATTATATTTTATAAACCAGTTACCGGTTTTTTCTACTTTCCTGCTCCGGTAAAGAAGAATTCCCCTTTCTTTATTTACATCATGGTTTCGGGCAAAAACAGGGATAAACTCGGGAACAAGGCCACCAGCAGTGTTGCTGCCAGCAAGGCAAACCAGAACGGTACCTGGGAACTAAAAACCCTGGCAGCAGGAACCTTGGTTACCGAAGAAACCACCAGGCTGACCACACCCACGGGTGGTGTAAGCAAGCCCGTCAACAGCATCATTATGGAAAGGACGCCAAACCAGACCCCGTCGTAGCCCAGGGAAATAATGAGGGGATAGACCATGGGCGTCATAATCACCAGAGTAGCCAGCTCGTCCATAAAAATACCCAGGAAGAAGTAAACCACGATAAACGTAATAATTACCACAATTGGAGCCACATCCATACTCATAACCATGTTAGATAGCTCTATAGGAATCTGGCTTATGGTAAGGAATGAACCAAACAGCTTGCCCCCAATTACAATTAAAAATACCATGGCGGTGATCCTGACAGAGTGGCTTACCGCCTCGGTAAACTCACCCACACCCAGGCGCCTGGTTATTAAAGAGACCAGCATGGACAAAAATGCTCCTATGGCCCCGGCTTCCGTGGGGGTAAAATATCCGCCGTAGATACCTCCCATGGTAAGCAGGAATATAACCGGTACCGCCCAGACGTATTTCAACCTGTCCCAGGGGAAAGGAGGTCTCTCCTTTTTAACTTCGGGTGCCAGCTTTGGCCTCCATAACAAAAGCAAATAAACGGTGAACATTAAAATGATCATGGTCATAATACCCGGGATTATTCCTCCCAGAAGAATTCTGCCTATTGGTTCCTCGGTTAAGACACCGTAAAGCACCAGGGCGGTGCTGGGGGGGATCACTACACCCAGGGTGGAACCAACTGCTGAAACACTGGTCGCCAGCCCCTCGTCGTATTTCAGCTTACGCATTTCCGGTACCGCAATAGTAGACACCGTAGAAGCCGAGGCCACCACTGAACCGCATACAGCTCCAAAGGCAGCACCTGCTCCTATAGTTGCCATGGCCATTCCACCGCGAAATTTGGCCATAATGGCATCAAGAAACACGTAAAGGTCCTCTCCCAACCTGGCCTTGGAGAGAAACATCCCCATAAGCACAAACAACGGAATTACGCTCAAAGAATAATGCTTGACCGCAAGAAACGTATCACCCCCGAGCTTGGAGAGGGCTCCTCCTGGAGAAACAATTAAATAAAAGCCTAGAACTGCTACCACAGTCATGGATATTCCTACCGGCAGGCGTACAGCTAACAATATAAGCAGCAGCAGTATACCCAAAATACCTATTGTAACCTGGTCCAAAGTTATCCCTCCCATTCCTTGAAAGATAGCAGGTTAGTTAAAACTGCAAGAGCATAGAAAACTGCGCCCACCATGGCCAGAATAACGGCAATGCCCAGGGGAATATCCAGGGTGGCTGTAACATAGCCTCCGTCATACATACGTCCGCTGTAAAGAAACAGCCGCCACACCATAAGGCCAACAATTGTCAGATAAATCACAGAAGATACAGTGTAAAAAACCTTTTGAACCACCACAGGCATCCGGTCATAAAGCAGGTCGATCTGTACATGGTCTTTGTAATGATGGGCATAACCCAGGCCAAAAAAAACTATTACAACCAGAAAAAGTTCCGTGAGCTCGTAAGAACCCCTAACCGAGTTACCAAACGTTCGGCCTACCACATCCATGACCGTCATTAACATGAGTACAATCATAAAAAGGCAGCTGATATAGTGAGCCCAGCGGTTAAGTTTTAAAGAAATATTTTTCATGGAAAACCGGCTCCTTTGCACTCAGTTCAGTTCCTTTATATTAATTAATATGCATGCGCGGCGGCCGGACGGCCGCCGCGCATTTTAAGTGAACACCGCTAGTTGCGGACATCCTCCATGAGATCCATCATCAAATCATAGGTTTCCTGGCCGGGAAGCCCGTCATCTTCCAGCCTGTCTATATAGTAGTCAACTACCGGGGAAGCTGCTTCCCGGAAAGTCTCTACTTCTTCATCCGACAGGGCATAGATTTCTACACCCCCTTCTTCCATTGCTTCGTAACCGCCATGATACTGCTCATCGTATGTGCCTGCAGAAGTCAAGGCCATCTCTTTACCCGATGCATTTTCGATAATTTGCTGGTCTTCCTCGGAAAGGCTCTCCCATGTCTCCTGATTCATAAACATGACCTGGGGAGAAACATAGAGGCCCATGTTATCCGTGGCGTATCCGGTAACTTCGTACAGATGATACGAAAGCTGTGCCGAGTGGCCGGTGATAAGGCCGTCCACGGTTCCCCGTTCTGTCGCATCGTAAACGTCGGGCATGGGCATACTGGTAGGATCTCCGCCCAGTTCATCTATAGTCCACTCCACCATTCGGCTGGGGACCCTTAATTCCAGATCTTCCAGATCCGCCGGTTCCTGTATCGGAGTCTCCCGGGTATAAATGTCGCCCGGTTCGGTAGTGAACAGGTTGAGAACCTTTACCTCACCGTACTCTTCTTGCATGGCATCCGATTCTTCGTACATGGTCCAGAGTACTTCAGTTGCTTCGCTGGCTGATTCCCACAGGAAAGGCAGCTCTATCATTTCCGTTAAAGGAAACCTGCCGGCGGTGTATCCCTGCATGGTCCAGCCCATATCCACGGTTCCGGCGATAACGTCTTCCACTGCGGAAGCACCGTCGGTAACTGCTCCGCCGGGGTGAATGGTGATTTGTATTCTGCCGTCAGATTCGTTTTCCACTTCTTCTACAAAAGGCTCAATTACTTCCTCCTGCTGATGGTGTGCTGCCGGGAAAGGATGTCCAAATGTTAGCTCCACCGGTTCTTCTTCTCCGTTAACTCCGTTTTCCACTTCATCCTCAGTTTCACAGCCGGTTACAACCAAACCTGCAACCAATCCCAATGCCAGCACCGACACTGTCAACAGCATGCTCTTCCTTTTTAAACTCTTAAACAACTTGAAACCCCCTTTAAGGTTTTTTTCTTACTGACTACCTACTTCTGGAATAAAGACGGTAACATTTACCTCATGTCTCACCCCCCTCCCGGTAAGAGAAGTGTTATTAAAAAACTCCTTATTACAGAATAACTTAAATAAAGTTAAAAGTCATCGGGATCTACCATTAATTCCAGGAAATAAGGTTCTCCTTTATTTAATGCCCTCTGCAAGGCGGGATATATATTTCCGGGTTCCTCAACCCGTTCTGCCTCAATTCCAAAGTTCTTGGCCACCCCGGCGTAGTTTATTCCCGATATGTCTGTGCCGGGAAAAACATCCCTGCTTACGGCTTCTCCACTGTATTTCAGGAGCCCCGATCTTACCGCGGCATACCTCTGGTTATTAATGACCACAAAAACTACGGGTACCTGATGCTTGTAAGCCACCCAAAGCCCCTGTATACCGAAAAGGAAAGAACCGTCTCCGGTAACACAGATTACTTTCCGCCCGGGGGCTCCCCATTTGGCACCCAGGGCCGCCCCTGTTCCCCAGCCCAGGCTCCCGCTGCCGTGCCCGTAAAAGCTTAAGCAGTCGGGGCGTTCCAGGTACTCCACCAGGTGCGCATCGGAAGTTGGGGTGTCCACCACCACCGTAGTGTTGCCATCCATGAATTTGGACATCTTTTCTACCAGGGTAGCCACCCGGATGGGCTTTTTACCGGCAATCTCCCGGAGCTTGCGGCTTATATCTTCTTTTCTTTGAATGTGTAGTTTGTTTATTTCTTCGTTTCTTTCCGCCAACCGTTCTTCTCTATCTTTTACCAGCGGAGCAACCCTGTCGTACAACTTCCGAACAGTGCCGGCCACTTTGCCGCAGAGGGCTACATCCGCCTGGTAGAGCTTGTCCAGTTCGCCCAGGTCTTCATGGAGATGAATAAACTTGACGCCTTCGGGTGGCCACAGGGTATCCGGCTGCCTAAATTCCACAAAAGCCTTGGCCCCCAGGGCCACAATCAGGTCTGCCTTTTCAATATAAGGGTTGTCGGAGGAGTAAGGTCCCAGGAAATGCCGCTCACCGGTGGGATAACTATTGTGATAAAGGCTGCGGCGGGACTCACAGCAAACCCCGGCTCCTACCAGCTCTGCCAACCGGCTAACTTCCTCTGTACAGCCTTCTTTTCCAACTCCCGCTCCGGATATAATTACCGGGAAACTGCTTTCCGCCATAAGGGCCGCAGCCTTCTTTAGCTCTTCTTCGCCGGGAGTGATATTATAAGATCGGTTTTTTTGCGGAAAAGTATACACCGACTCTTCGCAGGCAGGATGCTCCAGCACATCCTGGGGAATAACCAGAAGAGTCGGGCCGGATGGTGATTTTATGGCCATTTGAAATGCGCGGTTGATGTCCTCTTTTAATTCTTCCGGGCGCAGGCTCATCCAGTGCCACCTGGTATACTGCTTGACCATCTCCTGCTCATCCATGGCCGTGGTAATCCCGCCGTGTGACAACAGCGCACGAGGTTTGACTACGTTTATTACTACTAACGGGGTGTGACTCATGCAGGCAGAATATATCTGGGTTATCCCGTTAGCCAGGCCCACGTTGGCATGCAGCATAACTACCTGCGGCTTGCCGGTTATACGTGCATGCCCGTCAGCTGCAGCTACTGCCGGGCCTTCAAAGGGAAACAGGACAAAGTTTATATCTTCTTTGGAAACAGTAGCATCAATAATGGAAACCTCGGTAGTTCCCGGGCAGCAGTATATATTGTTTACTTCCCTATTTCTAAGCACGTCCAGAAACAGGCTGCCGCCGTTTCTGGGGTTGGCCTTCCCTACCATGGTTTGTCCTCCCACAATTCACTTGACGTTTCTACAAACTTTACGGCCCGTAAATCTAACCTTACCTTGTTTGCCTTTTTTCGTTGGCCTTTTCGCCTAAACTCCTACTACTTCTTTGGCAACATCTACGCCGTCACCGGCATGGGTGGCGTAGTAATCGGCTCCCACGTGCTCTTTAATCTTCTCGTTAACGAAGTTACCGCCAATGAGAATCTTGGTATCCAGGCCGGCTTCTCTTATGGCATCAATTGCCTCTTTCATGGCATCCTGGCAACCGGTCAAGAGGACACTCATACCCACCAGGGGAGCCCCGGATTCTTTGAGTGCCTCTACGAATTTCTCCTTGGGTACGTCTACCCCCAGATCGACAACTTCGTAGCCGGCTCCTTTCAGCAAGCTTATTACAATGTTTTTCCCCAGGTCATGGATGTCACCTGCTACCGTACCGATAACCACCGTACCCTTCTTTTCTGCAGCCCCTTCTTCCAGCCGGGGTTCCAGCACTTCATTGGCGTTTTTCATGATTTCTCCCGCCATAATTAGCTCGCTTAAAAAATACTCCCCGGACTGGAACTTGCTGCCCACTATCTCCATTCCTTCCTGGATGGGGCGGATAATCTCCAGGGGCGAGATGCCCTGTTCCAGTCTCTGGTTTACCAGTTCTTCCACTTTTTCTTCGTCCAGCTCTTCCATTGCCAGTGTCAGTTCATCTTTGGTCATCTTGGTCTCTCCTCCTTACCACCTTTATTAAACAGGTTTGTTAGTAGATTGAATACCGCTTATATTACCACCGCTAACGCTGCACAAACCACCAGATAAAGGAGTACGCCTGCTTATCAAGCCCATCCCAGCTGGTTTTCACTATTTCTTCTTTGCCCGGTACTTCTTCCAGTTCGGCTTTCTTGGCTTCCCAGGATAGGCATGTGCCCGGCTCCGGAACAAATTCTTTGTTTTTTTCCTGCATGGTACTTCCCTCCAAGTAACATAATTTTTAAAATTAAGTTAGACCCGGATCAGACCCGGTTTATGCTAGTACTTGCCGTACTTTCTCCCCGCTTCTATGAGGGCTTCAATATTTTCCAGCCTGGCGTCAGCCATTACCACGCTACCCGTATCCAACACATAACCACCATCCGGGGCCAGTTCGTCTATAGTTCTTTTGACACACTCTTCTACTTCTTCCGGCGTGCCGTAAGACAGCAGGGTGGTAGGCACTCCCCCGATAAGACAGAACTTGTCCCCTAGCACCTTTTTGGCCTGGGTTGCATCGGTCTGATCTACCACAAACTGAATGCTTTTTTCGGGAAGTTCAGCTATGCGCTCCAGGAAAGGCGTCCAGTCTCCTTCGGCAAAAAAAGTTACCGAGACACCGTGCTCCCACAGCCCTTCTATTGTTTTTTTCAGGGTAGGCCAGTAGAACTCTTCCCAGTGAGGCGGGCTCAGAAAAGGATAAGCTCCCCTGTGCAGGGGGGCAAACACGGGAATAGTGGTATCTCCTCCACCGGTGATAAGGCCATAGTTTATATTGTGGGGAACCAATGCTTCGCAGGCTTCCTTTATCTTCTCGGGGCGGCGTCTTATATCCATCAGCACTCCCTTCATACCGCGCAGGGTATCTCCCAGGGAGTCAAACGGCGCCTTGGTTATGCCTTTTATCGCAGGAGCAAAACCCAGGTTTCTGCTTATTTCCTGGTTGACTTCCTTTAACTGGCCGGCAAACTGCTGCATGGCCATGGAGCCCTTGATCAGGGCCAGATTGGAACGGTATGAACCAGGGGAATCAAACTCCTTGCTTATCCGGGGCAGGTAATGGTTAAGTACCCATTCAGTGGGGTTGGCAATAAACTCGTCATAATCCTCAGCCTTCATGTATTCTTTCTCGTTGTACTGGAAAGACTGGTTTTCTGCAAGATTCATTCCGGGAAAGTGATAAAAATCCAGATCCATGGAATCTATCATGGCGGGAGGAATCATTCCAAATCCTATCCCCCTGATAGTATCCAGATCCCAGTTTGACATGAGTTTTTCTACCATCTCTTTCTGCTTTTCCAGGTCGTAGTAAACTTCCTGCAGGGTATATCCCGCGTAGCGAGGCGCCCACTCACCAATAGAAAACCTTATGGGCACCCGGTCAGGCTTTCCATTTTTTATGGCAGTGGTATAACGCTCCAACCTTTCCTGGTAAAGTGCTTCTACCTTGTTTTCCGTCATTAGACACTCCACCCTCCTGTCTAGAAAATTGAAACCTCAGAACCTTCTTACATACACAAACTTCTTTAGACCAATAGATAGAATACTGTTTGAGGAAATTATATAGTTATATATAGAAGTTTGTCAACCCTTTTTTGTCGAAAATACTCGCATGTCAGAAAATTATATACTATTTAGCTTGATATGTAAGGGGCTTAAAGAAACAACAGGCAAAAGGAAAACAAACCAGAAGGAAAGCTATACAGATTATACTGAGATCACTTAATTTGGCTCTGTTTATAAGCCGATTTTATATTTTAACCGCCAAAAGCATCTGTTAAAAATATTCTACTTACCTGGGTCTGAAAACCTATTGTTTGCATGATTTTTTAGCTGCCAATTTATTGCTACTCTAGAAGACACATCAATACAGAGGTTTTTCAGTTTAACCGGTCTACACGGCCGCCGCAGTAAGGACAGAAGGTAAAGGTGGTGTCCGTTACCGGTGAATCGCAGGAGGGGCAAAAAGCAGGAACCGGGGCAAGTTCCACTATAAGCTCACCTTCACGCACGGGTATCATTTTTTTGTCTTCGGTGTAATTTGCCGTTTTGAGCACTCTTTTGACTATTCCGTCAACAGGTGCGGGTACTGCTTTTTCCTGCTTCATTATAGAAAGGTTAAACAGCTCTTCTCCCTTTTTGACCACCTCACCGGGAACGGCATAAACCACCCACAGGTCCCCGTTGCTTGGGGATGCCACGTGGTAGGGGTTGGAGGAATCCGCCATTTCCAGGCTTCCGCTTTCCAGGCTTTCCGGCGCCTGCACCTGCGCTTCACAGGTAATAATTTCCGAGTCCAGAAGGTACCTGACAGTACTGGTTCCACTTTTGCCGGGTTTGGAGATATCCAGTATCATCATCTTGTGCGGTTTACCACGCCGGTCGGTATATTCCAGTTCCTCCTGCGGTTCCAGTCCTTCAAACCAGACATCCAGGGGCAGCAGGTTGGGATCGCCGTACTTTTTATTAAATTCCATGGTTTTCAAGGCATCACCGGGGTGATTCAGGTACATTACCACTTCTTCTTCGGTAGGCATTCTCTTAACAGTATTTCGCAGGGCCAGGGCTTCCGTTTCGATATCCACCTCTTCCAGGTTGCGCAGGGGTGACTCTTCGGTCCGGTTTTCTATGGCCCATTTGTAGTCACTACCAAAGGCACTCTCATATACCCAGTCCGGGGGAAAACCCTGGGGCAGGCGCCCGTATTTACCCAGGAGCAGTTCCCTGAAGGCGTCGTTGCTGTCCCGGTAAAGTTTCAGGCGGTCCTTTTTGATCTTTTCGGATAGCTCGCTGTCCGGAAAGGAAGCAGCCGCCTCAAGAACTTCCAGCATGCGGCGCACATGGCTCTCCCCGCCGCGCTTGTAGGAACCGGTAACTGCAAGAAAAGCAGTGTTCCAGGTAATCTGGGAGCCCGGGGTAACGTCGTGGTACCGGACAATTTTACGCGTTCCGGCCAGGAAGCGCAGAATATAGGGCAGCAGCTTGATATAGCCTTGCTTCATGGCTCCTTCCTGGGAAGACGAAGTAGCTCCGCCGGGCATACCGT
>CAYODA010000052.1:0-11560 GCA_964402625.1 uncultured Syntrophomonadaceae bacterium
AGAGGCCTGCTGGCAAGCGTTAAATTCAGCCGGGGTTTCGCCTGAAGAAATTGATCTAATAGTTTTTACTACAGTTACCCCGGACCAGTTAATACCTGCATCAGCCAGCATATTGCAGGCTCGCCTGGGAGCAAGCCGGGCGGCGGCTTTTGATTTAAATGCCGGCTGTACCGGTTTTGTGTACGGGCTGGCTACAGGCAGTCAGTTTATTGAAACCGGGTTGTACCGCAACGTGCTGGTTATAGGAGCCGACCTGTTGAGCCGGGTTACTGACTGGCAGGACCGGAGCACCTGTATTTTGTTCGGGGATGGTGCGGGAGTAGCTTTGCTTCAACCTGAAGAAAATAAGGAAGAAAAAAGCAGTGGTTTTTTATCCATGGAGCTGGGCTCCGACGGCAGCAATCCCGAAATTTTGATTATGCCGGGAGGAGGTTCTCTTGTTCCCGCCACTGAAGAAAGCGTAAGGAACAGGATGCATTACATAAAGATGAACGGTAATGAAGTGTTTAAATTTGCTACCAGGGTAATACCGGAGGTAACCTGGAGCTTGCTAAAAAAAGCGGGAAGAGAAACTCCCGAACTCAAGTATCTCATTCTGCACCAGGCTAACATGCGGATAATGGAGTCGGCCAGAAAAAAGCTGGAGCTTTCCCGCGAAAGGGTTCCGACCAATATAGAACGCTACGGCAACATGTCCGCTGCTTCCGTGCCGGTTTTGCTTCATGAAATTGTGGAGGCCGGAGGACTAAATAAGGGAGACCTGGTTGGCATGGTGGGCTTTGGAGCAGGATTGACCTGGGGTGGAGTTCTGTTAGAATGGTAACAAACGATATGTAATAAATTGGACAGGTGATGAAATATGAGTAAAAGAGCATTCCTTTTCCCCGGACAGGGAGCTCAGTATATAGGAATGGGTGAAGATCTTTGCCGGGAACATCCCGCTTCACGCCAGGTGTTTGAAAAGGCGGATGAGGTGTTGGGTTTTAAACTCTCGGAAATAATTTTCCGGGGCGAAGAAAGCGATCTGCAAAAAACAGAAATTACCCAGCCTGCCGTGTTGACTACCAGTATAGCAGTAAGTAGGGCTGTGGAAGAAGAGAAAGGTTTGGCCCCTGCGGTGGCGGGAGGTCTCAGCCTGGGTGAATACAGTGCCCTGGTAGCCGCCGGGGCTCTATCTCTGGAAGAGGCCCTGCCTTTGGTACAAAAGAGGGGACGGTATATGCAGGAAGCCGTGCCGGAGGGGGAAGGAAGTATGGCTGCCATAATAGGCCTTTCCCGGGAGAAGGTTGAAGAGATATGCAGCCGGGAAGACGGCGGGGGAGTAGTTGAACCTGCCAACTATAACTGTCCGCAGCAGATAGTTGTTTCCGGGGAAACCGGGGCCGTACGAAAAGCAGTCGAACTGGCCAAGGACGAAGGAGCCAAAAAAGCGGTGGAACTTAAGGTAAGTGCGCCTTTTCACTGCAGCCTGCTTCGCCCGGTAGAAGAAAAGATGGCACGGGAGCTGGAACAGGTGGATATAGTACCTCCCCGTATACCGGTGATTGCCAACGTTAGTGCCAGTTTTGTAAGTGATCCGGTTGATATAAGAAATAACCTGATTAAACAGGTGAGTCATCCGATCAAATGGGAAGATTCCATGAACAGGTTATTGGAAGAAGGGTATGACAGTTTTCTGGAACTGGGACCGGGCAAAACTTTAACTGGCTTCATGAGGAAAATTTCCAGGAAAGTTCAGATGGCCCAGATAGACTGCTGTGCTTCCATGGAGAAACTTAAAGTATAACATAGCCGGGAGATAAAAGGAGGAATTAAGGTGGGTTCTCTTGATGGAAAAGTAGCCCTGGTAACCGGTGGCTCACGGGGGATAGGCAGGGCTGTAGTGAAAGAACTGGCAGGTGCCGGTGCGTCTGTAGCCATCAACTACCAGGGTAGCCGTGAAGCTGCTGAAGAAGTTTTAAGAGAGATAGAAAGTTTTGGCGGTAAAGGAATAGTGGTACAGGCCGACGTATCGGATTTTGAGGCTTGTGAGAGCATGGTAAAAAAGACAGTGGAAGAGCTGGGCAGAATAGATGTGCTGGTTAACAACGCGGGAATCAACCGTGATAACTTGTTGGCACGCATGAAGCAGGAAGAGTGGGAACAGGTTATAGGAATCAACCTTAATGGGGTATACAACTGTACCCGTGCAGTAATACGTCCTCTTCTCAAACAAAAATCCGGGGGACGTATAATAAATATATCTTCGGTGTCCGGTGTTTTTGGAAACAGCGGGCAGGCAAATTATGCAGCGGCTAAAGGCGGGGTGATTGCTTTCACCAAAACCGTAGCCAAGGAGTTGGGTAGCAGGGGTATTAATGTTAATGCAGTAGCCCCGGGAATGATTGAATCGGAGATGACGGAAAAACTTTCTGAGGAGATCAAAAACGAATCGGTTAACCGTATATCTTTGGGACGTTTTGGCAAGCCCGAAGAAGTAGCACAGGTAGTGATATTCCTTGCCGAGTCGGGGGATTATATCACCGGCCAGGTGATTTGTGTGGACGGGGATATAAACCTTTGATACATGATAAATAATATTTCATGCTTGTATGCAAGAGAGGAGGTGAAAATTAATGGAGACACTGGACAAGGTAAAAGAAATAGTTTCGGAGCAGCTGGACATAGAGACGGAAAAGCTTACCACAGAAACCACATTTGAAGAAATAGATGCCGACTCGCTGGATCTGGTAGAGCTGGTAATGGCTCTGGAAGAAGAATTTGAAATAGAGATATCCGACGAGGAGGTAGAAAAGATCAAGACAGTAGGGGATATTGTTAAATTTATTGATTCTCAGAAGTAAGTAAACTGTTTACGGTAAAACGGGGTGAAATAGTGAATCGAAGAGTGGTAATAACCGGCCTGGGAGTTATTACTCCCGTTGGGAACGACATAGATACTTTTTGGGAGTCTCTTTGCCGGGGCAAAAACGGTGTAGGTAAAATAAGCCTGTTTGATGTTAGCTCTTTTTCTTCCCACCTGGGTGCGGAAGTAAAGGGTTTTGATCCCACCGCTCACGGGATAAAAAAGAGGGAAGCCCGCAAGATGGATCGTTTTACCCAGTTTGCCGTGTCGGCAGCATTCCAGGCCTGGAAGGATGCCGGTCTTGAAGAAGACTGTAAAGTTGATAGAGATAGAGTAGGCGTGGCAGTAGGCTCGGGTATTGGAGGAATAGAAACCATAGAAACCCAGCATACAGTTTTAAGGGATAAAGGGCCCAGAAAGGTCAGCCCCTTTCTGGTACCCATGCTGATTGCCAACATGGCTTCGGGATACATATCCATACTGCTGGGGTTAAAAGGTCCCAATACCACGGTAGTTACTGCCTGTGCTACTTCGACGCATTCTATAGGAGATTCCTACCGAATTATCCAGAGGGGAGATGCTGATTTAATGCTGGCCGGCGGTTCGGAAGCGGCTATTACTCCCCTGGCCCACGGTGGCTTTTGCAGTGCCCGAGCCCTTTCTACCCGCAATGAGGAACCGGAAAAGGCTTCACGTCCTTTTGACAAGGAAAGGGACGGTTTTGTAATGGGAGAAGGTGCCGGGGTGCTGGTAATGGAATCCCTGGAGAGTGCCCTGGAAAGGGGAGCGCGAATTTACGGGGAGATAACCGGTTACGGAATGTCCGGGGATGCCTACCACGTTACTGCGCCCGATCCGGAGGGAGAAGGTGCGTTTCTGAGTATGAAAAGGGCCCTTGATTCCGCGGGAATGGAGCCCGACCATGTGGATTATGTCAATGCTCATGGGACTTCTACTCCTTTCAACGATAAGATTGAAACTGAAGCAATCAAGAGGGTTTTCGGAGATCATGCTTATAAACTGGCGGTGAGTTCCATAAAATCCATGGTAGGACATCTCCTGGGAGCCGCCGGTGGTGTCGAATTCATCTCCACCCTGTTGGCCATGGAGAGAGGGAAAATACCTCCCACGACCAATTATGATTATCCCGATCCCGAGTGCGACCTGGATTACGTTCCTAACGAACCAAGAGAACAGAAAGTAGAAATAGCCATGTCCAATTCTTTTGGCTTCGGAGGAACCAACGGGAGCCTGTTGGTTCAAAGATATTCCGAAGGAGGCTGATAGCATACAGGTGAAAGGAGAGCAGTGGGCGGATCGCATAGTAGAGCTGTTGAATAAAATGGGATGGGAGTATCGGGATATTAGCCTTTACCAGGAAGCTTTAACGCACTCTTCCTATGCTCATGAGCAAAACGGGGAGCTAAGGCACAACGAAAGGCTGGAGTACCTTGGGGATGCGGTCCTGGAGCTGGTGGTAAGCGATTATTTATACCGAAATTATCCTGATTATTCTGAAGGAAAGCTTACCAAGTTCCGTTCTGATCTGGTTTGCAAGGATGCCCTGGTGCAGATAGCAGTAAAGTATGATCTTGGTACCTACCTTAGACTGGGTAAGGGGGAGGCCTCCGGAGGAGGCCATACCCGGCCTTCCCTGTTGGCCGATGCGGTAGAGGCCTTGATTGGAGCCCTGTACCTGGATGTTGGGTTTGACAGGTGTTATAACCTGGTAATGGAACTGCTGAAGATAGGGGTCAAGGCCCTGGAGGAGGAGGAACTGCGGCGGGATTATAAAACCCTGCTGCAGGAACACGTCCAGTCATATTATGGCGTTACTCCCATGTACCGTATGAGGGGAGAAAGCGGTCCCGATCACAAAAAAGTATTTCACTCGGAAGTGCTTTTAAACGGTGAAGTAATGGGAGTGGGTTCGGGTAAAAACAAAAAAGAAGCCCAACAGGATGCTGCCAGGAAAGCCTGGGAGAAGTTGTCATAGTGACTCGGCTCTCCTTTTTGATAATTCCTCCATCTGGAGGGGAAAAGTTTGAAGTTGACTTCAGGAAATACATGGGCAACTGGAAACATCTTTCATACCTGCTTGCAAAAGCAGGTTAATTTTTAACCGGGGGACTGGGAGAATGTATTTAAAGAAGCTGGAAATCTATGGATTTAAGTCGTTCGGGGAAAAAGTAAACCTGGAGTTTTCACCCGGTATTTCAGCAGTGATTGGTCCCAACGGTTGTGGTAAAAGCAATATTATTGATGCAGTTCGCTGGGTGCTGGGTGAACAGAACGTGCGGACCCTCAGGGGGAACCGGATGGAAGAAGTTATTTTTTCCGGCAGCGAAAAGCGTAAACCGTTAAATTTCGCTGAAGTATCGCTTTTATTTGATAATGCGGACAGCCTGTTAAACGTGGATTATACTCAGGTAGAAATAACCCGTAGGCTTTATCGCTCCGGGGAAAGTGAATATTTTATAAACAAAAGCCCCTGCCGGTTAAAAGATATCAACGAACTGTTTACCGACACCGGGGTGGGTACAGAATTCTACTCTATAGTAGGCCAAAACCGGGTAGAAGAGATAATTAATGCAAGGCCCGAAGAACGTAGAGAACTATTTGAAGAAGCTTCAGGTGTATTAAAATACAAGCAGCGTAAAAAGGATGCCAGTCGAAAACTGGAAGAAATGAAGCAGAACTTGCAGAGGGTGGATGATTTGCTGGCAGAGATGGAAAACCAGGCCGTTCCGTTGCAGGAGCAGGCCCGGGTGGCCGGACACTACCGCGAACTGGTTGCCCGCTACCGGGAAGGAGAAAGAAAACTCCTGGGGCTTCAACTGTCCCGCAGTAAAAAACACCTTGAGCGCTGCACTCTGAAGCTGGAACAGATCCAGGAAGAGCTGGCCTCGGTCATGCACCAGGCCGGGCAGGTAGATTTAAAACTCGAGGAGCAGCAGCGTCTGGAAAGGGAAACGGCCCGGGAAAAAAACTACTACGAGCAGGAAATAAATACGCAAAACCGGGAAAAAGAAAGGCTGGAAAGCCAGCAGCATCTCTTAGAGGAAAAAGAGAAAAACCTGCGTCACAAGATTGTAGAGAATTGTACCCGGTATCAGCAACTGGAGAAGAAAATTGAGGAGATCAGGGTTAATATAAACAAGTGGGAAGAAGAACAGGAAAAAAACCGGCTTGCTCTTCAAGAAAAAGAATCAGAAATTACGGACCTGAAGGAAAAAGCGCGCGAGTATGAAAAAGATAGCACCCTGAAAGAAGTGGAAGAACTGCAGCAGGAGATGCGGGATATCAGTACCCGCAAGGAAAGAGCAAGTTCGCGTATAGAAGAGATAGAAAAGCAGTATACCAGGCTGGAAAGCAGGAAGGGAGAACTATCCCGGCAAATAGAAGACGAAGAAAGCCATCTGAAAGAGATAGAAGAGAAGAAAAGAGAGCTAAAAGAGAAAAAGGAAAACCTGCAGGAAAAGTTGCAACAGGTAGAAGAAGAAGCCTTACAGGTAAACAAGGATTTGGAAGAGCTCCAGCACCGGTTGGAAGAACAGCGGCAGGCAATCTTATCCGCTCAACAGGAACTATCACGCCTGGAAAACCGCTACTGGATGCTGGAAAAGTGGCGGGAGGAAAGCTACCGGGTTAGCGAGGGAGTAAGCCTGATCTGGGAGGCAAAAAAGAGCCAAAAAGAACCGGTTTCCGGGGTAGAAGACACCTTCTTTTCCGTAGTAACGGTGCCTTCCCGGTACCGCCGGGCCCTGGAAGCGGCCCTGGAAGAGAAAGCTCATGCAATTCTTGCTTCGGATGGAGATGCTGCCACCAGGGCGCTATTTTACTTGAAAGAGGAAGGAAAGGGAAGGGCCTCGTTTGTTCCGCTGGACCTGGAAGGGAAGATAAGCCAACCGGGGGAAGATTATCGTCATAATCTGCCTTCCGGGGAAAAGATACTGGGAACAGCAGAAGAAGTAGTGCAGTCGCCTTCCCGATACCGGAAGGCAGTAACCCGCCTCTTGCAGGGGGTACTTATTGTAGAGAATTTCCAGGATGCAGTGCAGGTAGCCGGGGATACAGGTTATTCCTGTACCGTGGTAACCCTGGAAGGTGAAGCTGTCCTTCCCGGCGGATTTTTCCGGGGAGGAGCTCCTCCCGGAGAAGAAAAGACGGCCTTGTGGGGAGGGGAAGAAGAAGTTAAAGAGCTGGAAAAACAGATGGAAGAAATAAATAAAACCCTGGAGGAAAAAGAAAACCAACAGGGGAAGCTCCAGCAGAAAGAGAGGAAGACCAGGGAATCCGCCAGTGATTTGGACAGGCAGAGGGAACAGTTAAAAAATGAGATAAATCAAGTGAAGCGCCAGGAAGATACGCTTGATGCCAGGGAGAAACACAGCCGGGAAACTCTTGAGCAGAGGCAGAACGAACTTGTTTTTTGTCAGCAGGAGGAAAGAGATCTCTCGGCCCGGCTGGAAGAAGAAAACCGGGATTTTAAAGAGATGGAAAGCCGGGAACAAGAAGCCTCGGAGAAACTGGAGCGGCTGCAGGCGGACTATCGGAAGGTCATGCAGGAAAAAGAAGAGCTGCAGAGCCAGCTTACCGATCTGCAGATCAGGTATAACAGCCTGCAGGAACAGCAAGGATATCTAGAGGAGAAACTAAACAGCTCCCGCAGCGAACTCTCCAGTGCCGGGCAGGAGCAGCAGCGTAAAGTAGAAGAAAACCGTAAGGCTCACGGCGAACTCGAAGAGGTGGAAAAAAACAAGGAATTAGAACAGGAAAAACTGGGTGAGCTGGCGGAAAGAAGCATTGCCAGCAGCCGCAATTACGAAGAAGCTTCTTCCCGCTTCAATGAAATTAAAGCTGCCAGGCAGGAAATAGAAAAAGAAGCATCCCGCTTAAGGGAGCGCCAAAAAAAGCTGGAACGACAGGAAAGGCAAAAAGAACTGGAAAAAACCCGCCTGCAGGCGGAAGTAGACCACCTGTCCAGTTCTTTTACTGAAAAATTTGGACCCGCAGCGGAAGAAACCCTGGAAGGGGAGGACCGGCAAAAAGATTTAGACGAGGAAGAGATAAAACAAGAGCTGGAAAGGCTAAAGGAAGAGATAGAAGAACTGGGCGAAGTGAATACAGGTTCCATTGATGAGCTGGAGCGTTTAAATGAAAGAATAAGCTTCCTGGAATCGCAAAAAGAAGACCTGGAAAAAGGGGAAGAGTCCCTGAACGAGGTACTTTCCCAGATAGACCGGGAGATCAAACACTCTTTTGGGGATGCCCTGGAACAGATCGGGGAATATTTTCAGAGCACTTTTGCCGAACTATTCGGCGGAGGATACGCCCTGTTAAAGCTGACTGATCCCGAAGATCTGCTGGAGTCGGGTGTGGAAATAGTGGCCCGTCCGCCCGGTAAAAAACTGCAGAATATTTCCCTTCTTTCTTCGGGAGAAAAAGCGCTTACCGTGATAGCCCTGTTATTTTCGATTTTGAGCTACAAGCCGGCACCATTTTATATACTGGACGAGATAGAAGCCTCCCTGGATGATTACAACTTGAACAAGTTTACGGAGTTTCTAAAGAAGAAAACCCGTGAAGCCCAGTTCATCCTGGTAACACACCGCAAAACCACCACGGAAGTAGCCGACTTGATTTATGGAATAACCATGCAGGAATACGGGGTAACGCGGATACTTTCTCTAAAGACCGACGAAAAAGTTAGTTAAGGAGTAGAGGACTATGGGAATGATAGATAAGTTAAAAGGCGGATTGGAAAAGAGCCGCCAGGGTTTTATAAAACCCATAAAACAACTTCTGGGAAGCGATTCACTGGGAGAAGATTTTTTTGAAGAGCTGGAAGAAAGCCTTATACTGGGAGATGTAGGCGCCAATAATGCCATGCGTGTAGTAGACCAGATCAGGGAGAGAATTAAAAAGGAGAAGGTAGAGGAACCATCCCGGGTTAAGGAACTACTGATAGAAGAGCTTGATGCCATACTGCAGGCCGGTTCTGCAGGGTGTTCTCTTCCCGAAGGTTCACCGGCTGTAGTCCTGGTAATGGGAGTTAACGGTTCTGGAAAAACTACAACTGCCGCCAAACTGGCCCATCAATACAAACAGCAGGGTAAAAAAGTCATGCTGGTAGCTGGAGACACCTTCCGCGATGCGGCCATTGAACAGCTGAGTTTGTGGGCGGAACGGGCAGGTGTAGAGCTTGTCAAGCAGCAACAGGGTTCGGATCCTTCGGCAGTCTTTTTTGACGCCCTTCAGGCGGCCCGCTCCAGGCAGGTGGACATAGTAGTAGGGGATACCGCGGGAAGACTGCATACCAGGACTAACTTGATGGATGAATTACAAAAAATATGCCGGGTAACGGGGAAGGTAGTAGAGGACGCCCCCCACCAGGTCTTACTGGTAGTTGATTCTACCACGGGGCAAAACGGGCTGGTACAGGCGGAAAAGTTCAACCATTACGTGCCGCTTTCCGGACTGGTTTTAACTAAAATTGACGGAACAGCCCGGGGTGGTATTGCCCTGGCCATTAAAGAAAAACTGGATCTTCCTATCTGTTACCTGGGAGTTGGCGAAGGTTTGGAAGACCTGCAGCCTTTTGATTCCCGTTCTTTTGTCGAAGCCCTGTTGGATTAAGTAGCCATGTAAAAGTTTTATTATATAGAAATATCTGGTTTTTTAGAATGTCTTCTTGCAGATAGTATAATTTTACCTTATAATGAAAGTGAAGTTTTTGTTGAAATATCAGAATCTTGCAATAGTATTTATTAATTTTGATTAACAGGAGGTTGCCCGGATGTTGAGCACACAGGCAACTCGATTGAGTAAAAGGGAGCAACATTTTTACCAGGGAACCGGTGCTTTTTTCGGCAATGGTAAAACAGATGAAGTTACTAGCCAAAAATCACAAGAGAAAGATAATGCCCTGTATTTCGCAGATGGAGATGCTTACACCCTGGGAGTTAACCGTAGCTATGAAAATATTACCTCAATAACTCAAAAAGAAGTTTACGGTAAAAATCTTAGGGAATTAGAAGGTGTCTTTTTTAAGCCTTCAGTAACTCTTAAAGTTTTAGAAAATAATTCTCCAGTTATGCTACTACAACGTCTTATTAATGCTAAAAAGAATTTGTTGGTAACCGGGAGCCCTGTTTTTGATGAAAGCGGTAATATTGTTATGGTTATTACAGTTGTAAATGAAGTTTCCCAAAGACATCTAAAAAAAATAGAAAACAACTTTAATATGGACCAAATATGTGGAATGGTTTTTCGAAGCCAGGAGATGCAAAATTTAGTTAATCGATTGGTTAGAGTAGCTTCAGTAAGTGCAAATGTTTTGGTGAGTGGGGAAACGGGGACAGGGAAAGAACTGGTAGCGCAGGCTATTCACGAATTAAGCGACAGGAAAAATCAACCGTTCATAACTGTTAATGCCAGTTCTGTTCCTGAAAACCTTATGGAAGCTGAACTTTTTGGTTATGTGAAAGGAGCTTTTACCGGCGCCGGCGAGGGAAATAAAGGCTTAATACGAGCTGCAGAGGGTGGAGTGCTTTTCCTTGATGAGATAGGAGAACTTCCTTTAAACATACAATCAAAGATTTTAAGATTGCTGGAATATAAAGAATTTATTCCTGTCGGAAGTAATCGTGTGGAAACTGCTGACATCAGGATAATTGCTGCCACCAATAAAGATTTATTTCAAATGGTTAAAAACAGAGAATTTAGAGAAGATTTATACTACAGGCTGAATGTCCTTAATATAAACGTTCCTGCATTGCGAGAAAGAAAAACTGATATACCGGTACTGGCATACTACTTTCTTGATGAATTTAATAAGAACTCAGGAATAACAAAAGATTTTGAGCATGGTGTTTTTAAGTTATTAAACCAGTATCACTGGCCGGGCAACATAAGAGAATTAAGAAATTTAATAGAACGGGTTACTGTTTTAAACACTAACCCCATAATTAAACCGAAAGATATAGAAAAAGAACTTTCGCATTTGAATCAGGATTTTTCTAAAAAATACCTTGATAATTCTTTTGAATATAACTTGTATCATTCTGAACACGATTTAAATCAAGCCCTGGCGTCTTTTGAAAAGAAAATATTAGAAAAAACTCTTGAAGAAAATGATGGATTACAAAATGCTGCCCGGAAGTTGAATATTCACCGGACTACCCTGTTACGTAAACTTTACAAATATGGGCTTAAATAAATTACACCAGATCTTAGTTTGTTTGTAAAAAGGCCGGATTCCCTTCAACGGGAAATCCGGCCTTTTTTTGATGACTATGATTTATTCGTAATATTCGGGGAACTTTTTGTATTCTGCCCACCCGGTAGGATCGTGTCCGGTCACGATGTTAACCCCCAGTTCATCTTGCAGATAGCGCATGGTTTGGATAGATCTAACTGCCAGACTTGGGCTCCAAACCAATCCGGGTAGAACATTTTCATTTAGATTTTCGAGAGTATAACAGGAGTCGCCGGTTAAAAACATGGGTGAATTCTTTTCCAGGTTTACTAAAAGTGATTGATGGCCCGGTGTATGACCCGGTGTAAAGTAGACTATCAATGAACCATCATTAAAAATGTCAAATTTGTCATCTTGCCAGCCTTCCAGGATGAACCAGTCCACGTCTTTGTCAAAATCCTGTCGAATGTATGCAGCTTTCATATAAAAGTCAGGCACGTATGCAAAATGAAGTT
>CAYODA010000053.1:0-11499 GCA_964402625.1 uncultured Syntrophomonadaceae bacterium
CCCTGCGGCTACACTTACTATAATACTTTTCCGGTTCTACTCATCACTCCGGCGGAACCACATAAGTGTCAAATCTAACCGTTCTTTCTATTAGAGTACGGTCGGAAGAGTGGTGAGGTCCTTCCATTCCCTCAAACTGCAGGTAGTGTACTATAGGCTCTTCGTTTACCTTGGAGTGAGTAAGGGCGTTGACCACGTCTTCCAAAACCTGGTGGGCGTTGCCAGTATAAATTAGCCGGTTGCCTTCCACCCGTACACAGTCGGAAGTAACCCCGGGAGGCACGTTGGGACCAGGCTCCAGCACCTCCAGCCAGTTGTTCCCGACTTCGCTCCAGAGGTAGACAGCCTCCAGTTCCTTATCCGTCTGTAGCTCTATCGAGTTGCTCGAGAAATCAGTATCCATTTCCCACTGGTAATATGAGACCGGCGGGCTGATGTATTCAGCCGGTTCCGGGGTATCATCCTCGGGTGGAATTATATAGGCTTCGAAAGGCACCGTTCTTTCCATTAAAGTGCGGTCGGAAGCGTGCCGCGGGCCTCCCATTCCCTCAAACTGGAGGTAATGCACTATGGGAACTTCTTGTTCCTTGGAAGCACTAAGTGCACCAACCACATCTTCCAGCACCTGGTGTGCGTTAGCGCTGAATATCAGGCGATTGCCTTCCACACGAACGCAGTCGGAAGTAACCCCGGGAGGCACGTTGGGACCAGGTTCCAGCACCTCCAGCCAGTTGTTCCCGACTTCGCTCCAGAGGTACACCGCCTCCAACTCGCGGTCCGTCAAGAACTCCACCGAATTGCTGTGAAAATCTGTACCCTTTTCCCATTCGTAATAAGTCACCACTGGGTTTATAAAATCAGCGGGATCAATTTCTTCTTTTTCTTCCACTGTAACCATTGCTTCTACTCTATCTTCCCTGAGATTTATTCCCCGGTCATCAAACTTTCCTACTGCATTAAAAGTAGCATCATCTTCCGGGCTGGCCTGGTAATCTTGCAGATCCCAGTCCAGTTCTACCCTGTGCTCTCCGCCTTCTTCATCGGAAATAACCAGACTGTCTGGCAATTGATTTATAGCTTCACTTTGAGAAGTTCCGTGTTCTACCGATATGTCGTAAACTTCCCCGTACACATCTACCTCGCCGTATTTTTCTTCTTCCACAATAACAGTGGCATCCACACTGTAATCAGGGTCTCTTTCCCCCCGGAAAGAGAATGTCCCGGTGGCGTTGTAACTGCCGGGCTCACCTCCCCGGTAACCTTCTATATTCCAATCCAGGGGTACCCGGTGTATTCCCCCTCCTTCATCCTGCACGGCTATACCTCCCGTTAAGCTCCCCAGAGCTTCTCTTTCCGGGGTCTCGTAAGAAACCCTTACGTCTCCTGCTTCCCCGTAAATATCTATATTGGCCAGTTCCGGTTCTTCAACGGTTACCCTGGAATTTATCACATAGTCCTCGTGAGCTTCACCTTTTAATTCAAAGGAACCAACAGCCCTGTATTCTCCGGAACTCCAGCCGGAATAGTTCTCTATATTCCAGTCAAGACTCACCGTATGATTTTCACCTTCTTCATCTCTTACCACCATGTTGTCTGCCAGCTCTGCTATAGCTGCAGATGAACCGGTTCCATAATCCACGCTGATATCACGCAAGTTGTTTTCTACATCAACTTCATCTATACCAATAGCCGTTACAGTAACGGTAGAATATACTTGATAGCCCGGGATTGATTTGCCGTCAAAGTAAAAACTTCCTATGGCATAATAGCTTCCCGCGCTGTCTCCATCGTAATCCTCTACCCTCCATTTTATTTCTACATCATGCTCGTTTCCATAACCATCCTCAACTATTATTTCATCAGCCAGATTTTCCAACACTACATCTGTTCCATCTCCCACATCAACAGTCAGGTCCTCCACATCCCCGTAAACATCAATTTCCTCCAGGCCGGCCACATCTACCGTGACCTCTTTTTCTATGGTATTTTCTTCGACCGAAGCCCCGTCTACATCAAAACTTCCCCTGACCGGGTAGTCTCCCAGAGTACCCGGGTTATAGTCTTCCAGGTCCCACTCCATTACAGCCGTGTGTTCTTCACCTTCTTCGTCTCGCACCACAATCTCTTCCGGCAGCTCCGCCAGAACCGCCTCCCGGTCGGCTCCCAGGTCTACCCGGACTCTCTCCAGTTCATCGTTTACGTCAACTTCCTCTACTTTTACTTCTGTTTCCATTACTTCTCCCAGTAGCAACACCACTGCAACAACCACCAGGAGAAGTGCCAGGGCATACCCGGCAAAACGCAATATTTTTTTATAACTGCCGGGCACCCTTCTTCCCGTTTTTTTCCCGGAGCCCCCAAAATCATCGGCATCACCGGGATCCATGCTCTGCAGGGCCCTGGTTATATTTTCATCCATGTCCTTTTCCATATCTTTGCCTTCTGTTCCTTCCCCGGGATGCTCGCTTGAACTTGAGAATTTTTCTTGTTCCTCCGGCGTTCTTCTGTTATTTATGTTGTCACTCACCAGTATCACCCGCCCCCTAAAATTATAATAAATATCAATAAATATATAATAAATAAACATCTAAATTACTCCACCTGAAGTGCGGTAGAGCAATATTATCTCGAAAGGGGCAAAAAGGCATTTCCGTATATAGTTCAAAAATCAGGTATAAGACGTCTACCTGGAGCCATAAAAGATTGTGGTATTGATACGCTGGTAAGTAAAATACAGGGATATTTGGAGTAACAGAACATGTTTACTAATACCAGTCAAGGCATTCAACCTTATCTTTAATTGTATTATTCTGTTAGTATTTGAGTAAAAAATATTAACTCGTAAGTTGTTTGCCCGGGGTCAAACAACTTCTAGCTATTTCTGGTAATTAACTCGAAAAATATAAATCATTGTTATTTTTCTATATTTCTACTTAAGCAACTAATATCCTTCTAAAAATGTAAAAAATATCACAGGTAAGACCTTCCTGTCTACCAGAAGTATCCCAGTTTGTAACCTTATAACGGAATATTACACTTTTTTTAACACGTCTAAAAGCCGGTCATGGTCAAACGGTTTAACCACGTAACCGTCAGCCCCCATCGCAGCAGCCTTTTGCATGGTTCCCTGCTGCCCCAGGGCTGTTACCATAATAACTTTTATATGCGGGTGATCCTTTTTAATATGTTCTAAAGTTTCAAGGCCGTCCATTTCCGGCATGGTTATATCCAATAAAACTATATCCGGTGAAGGAGAACCGTTGTTAATGTATTCCAGGCACTGCTTCCCGTTTTCACATTCATCTGCCACCTGGTAATCATCCTGCTGTAAAATGTCTATTATCTGCTTGCGCATAAAAGGTGCATCGTCCACTACCAGCACGCTCTTGCCCCGTTTCTGTTTGATGGAAAGATTCACGTAGAATTTGAAGTCATTTAAAGCAAAACAAACGCTTACCAGGGGGTAGCTCGCCCTAATATTTAAATTGTTCCCCTCCAAAAAAGTAGGGGGAGAAATTTCCGCAGCAATCCCCATCTGGGAATAACTGGTGACGGCTCCTCCAACCACCATATTGGAAAGCTCTTTCAGGGCACTTATAGAAATATCATCAAAATCGCTGAATTCCATGCCAGACATGGTAGAAGCCAGTTTAAGTGCCGCTTCTTTTTCCAGGCTTAAAAGTACCGTACCGTAAATATCCCCGGTAACTCCCACCAATACGTGCGTGTTGGTGTCGCCGGGGACCGATTCGTTTAAAATATTAACTTTCTCTTTCTGCGGTTCTACTCCGGTAAACATGGAAACAGAATCTCCCAGTGATGCTACGATTGGATTCAGCAGCTTTGCTTCCAAGATATACACTCCTTTTCTTCGGCGGTTTTTACAACTGCGTTGCCAGGTTACACGGATAGAGCAAATAACCCTGGAAAACATAATTCGACTTTATTCTTCATGTCTCCTGCCAGTATTTACTGAAAAAACAGTAAATGTTTTCGTCGGAAAGCGGGTTTTGCAGGGTGAGGTAAGAAGAGTGTACGATATTTAACGAAGCTAACGGAGTCATGGAATCGCAGCCCCCCGGGCCAGCCTTTGCGAAAGGCGGGTATTCCGCTGCTGCACCCGGTCATTGGAAACAGCCATTCCCACCGCCTTTTTACTTCCTACCAGCACCAGGATCTGCCTTGCCCGGGTAACACAGGTGTAAAGCAGGTTCTTTTGCAACATCACATAGTGCTGCGTAGTCAAGGGGGCCACTACCACTTTAAATTCGCTACCCTGGCTCTTGTGGATGGTCGTGGCATAAGCCAGGACCAGTTCGTCCAGTTCAGTTATATCGTATTCCACTTGCCTTCCTTCAAAATCTATAAAAAGCTTCTGCTCTTCCCGGTCTATTCGCGATACCACTCCTATATCCCCGTTAAAAACAGCTTTTTCATAGTTATTTTTAATCTGCATGACCTTGTCCCGCACCCTGTAAGCAGTACCGCCGTAGTTGATGCCCTCCCGGGAAGAATTAAGATCTTCCTGCAATACAAGATTCAGGTTGCGGGCTCCTGTTTCCCCGCGCTGCATGGGTGAAAGTACCTGTATATCCCTCAACGGGTCTACCCGGTAATAGCGCGGCAGCCTTTCGGCACACAGGGACCGGATCTTTTCTACGACGGTGGAAGAGTCTTCTTCTTCTATAAAGAAAAAATCATTGTTTTTGCCGCCTTTAAGGTAAGGCATTCTTCCTTCGTTGATGCGGTGTGCGTTGGTAATAATTGAACTGCCCTTGGCCTGCCGAAAGATCTTGCTCAATTGAATTACCTTAACCGCCCCTGACTGTATAATATCCTGTAGCACGTTACCGGGACCCACTGAGGGAAGCTGATCTACATCCCCCACCAGCACCATTACTGCATGATCGGGGACTGCGCGAAGAAGGTGGTACATTAACACAATGTCAATCATGGAAGCCTCATCAACAATTAAAACGTCGCAATCCAGGGGGTTGTCTGCATTTTTCTGGTAACCGGAGGCAGGCTTGTACTCCAGCAGTCGATGCACCGTTCTAGCTTCCATACCCGTCGCCTCGCTCATTTTCTTGGCCGCCCGGCCGGTAGGTGCCGCCAGGTAAACTTTGCGTCCCATTTTTCGAAACACACCACTAATGGCACGGGTAATAGTGGTCTTTCCAGTGCCGGGCCCGCCCGTCAGGACCATGAACCTGGAAGATGCTGCTAATTTAATGGCTTCACTCTGCAGGGGAGCGTATTTTATATCCTGTTCCCGCTGCAATTTATCTATGATGTTGTCCAGGTCCTCCTGGAGAAGGGGAACCTGCCCGGACATAATGTCCCGAATCCTGGTGGCAGTCCCCCTTTCGCTGTGGTACAGGGGGGGGAGGTAATACGCAGTTTCTTCTTCCCCTTCTCCTTCTTCTTCCACTACAGAACCTTCTTCTACCATCCAGTTCAGGGTAGAAACTACCAGGGTCTCGTCTACTTCCAGAATCTTTACTGTCTCTTCCAGGAGCTGTTGCCGGGTGGCAAAACAGTGCCCTTCGTTGGACAACTCCCTCAACACAAACTGGATTCCCGCGCGGCAGCGAGCAAAGGAATCCCGGTCAAAACCCATTTGCCGGGCAATTTTATCGGCAATCTTAAACCCTATACCCCATACTTCGTCTGCCAGCCGGTAAGGGTTGTTTTTTACCACGGCTATACTTTCGTTACCGTAATACTTGTATATCTTCACCGCGTATGCGGTGGAAATTCCGCTGCTCTGCAGAAAGATCATTATATTTTTAATCTCTTTCTGTTCTTCCCAGGCCTGCTTGATCATCTCCACCCTTTTTTCACCGATACCTTCTACTTTCTTAAGGTTGTCCACCGATTCTTCTATCACCTGCAGGGTGTCTTCCCCGAAATGATTGACTATCTTTTTGGCATAAACCGGACCAATACCCTTAATCAGACCGCTTCCCAGGTATTTTTCGATGCCTGCAATAGTGGCTGGAACAGTTTCCCGGTATTCCTCAGCCACAAACTGCTCCCCGTAGCGGCTGTCGTTCTTCCACACCCCTTTTACCCGCAAGACAGATCCCACGTTTACTGCGGCCAGGTTACCAACTACTGTCACTAATTCCTTGCGACCCTTGGAGTTTAACTTGATGACGCTGAAACCGTTTTCCGGGTTGGTGTAAGTGATCCTTTCCACCACTCCACTCAGGTATTCCACAGGCCTACACACCTTCCATGCATGCTCTTTATTACGATTCAACAGGAATTAATTTAAACCTGCCGGGATTTACAAACTTAATTAGAAATATGGTATAAAATGTTTTGCAAGTTTTGAGGTTAAACTGTTAATATTAAGTCAGGAAAAATATAGTAACATATTATGAATTGCAGGTTATACAAATGCACTTATTGTTTAATCACAAATATTTTCGGGCCAGTATATGGCTGCTGCTTCTTTTCCTGCTGATATACATGGGGGAAAAGGTTGCCTATATTTTTATCCCCCTGGTGGTACTACTGGAAACTCTGTTCTTCCCCATGTTAATAGCGGGAATACTGTATTACCTGACCTGTCCTTTCGTGGACTGGCTGCACCACAAAAAAATCCCCCGGACAGCCGGAGTTATACTGCTGTACCTGGCAGCGCTGGGTGTTCTGGTGTTATTTTCCATAACCATTACTCCAACTATACAGAGTGAAATTGCCAGCCTGCAGGAAGACATTCCCCTTATGATGCAGGAACTGGAACAAATACTGCTCCAGCTGGAAGAAAGGGGTTTGCTTCCCCATCTGGACCCGCAGGAACTGGACGTGGAAAACCTGGCCAGAGATATCGCCGGTGCCTTTGGACAGTATTCTTCCCAGATAGTTGAAAGTATAGGAGCCGTGCTGGACTTTTTTACCCTGCTTTTTGCTACTATCATCATTGTTCCGTTTTTACTCTTCTTTTTGCTTAAAGAAAAAGGATCTCCTATTATAAGCAAACTTTTACCACGGCTGGTCCCGGAAAACCATTTGCCCCAGGTAAACAGTGCCCTGGCGGAATTAAACCGTGCCATGGGATCTTACGTGCAGGGTATAGGAATTGTCTGCCTGAGTGTAGGAATCCTGGTTTATCTGGGCTACAATTTGATAGGACTGGAATACTCACTTATACTGGCGGCTTTTGCCACCATAACTAATATAATCCCTTTCCTGGGACCTTTTATCGGGGCCATTCCGGCGGTAATTATAGGCATGCTCCATTCACCGGCCATGATGCTCAAAGTAATTGCAGTGATTGTAGTAGCCCAGCAGCTGGAAAGCCTGCTTATCTCTCCACAAGTAATGGGACGTAAACTGGCCATGAATCCTTTAACCATTATTATCCTGGTTATGGTAGCCGGGCGACTGGGCGGCTTCCTGGCAATCATCCTGGCCGTGCCCGCCTTTACCATCCTGAAAATAATTATCACTCACGTATACCAGTTCCTGGAATATCAAAAAGAAGCATAAAATCCAGGTATAAAAAGCTTCCGGGGTTAAACCAAAATTGCAGAAGTAAAATATTTTAAAAAGGCAGCAACCTTTATTTTCGTTCAATCATACTCCCCGAATAAATCCTGTTGCGGCCGCTGTTTTTGGCGACATATAAAGCCCGGTCCGCACAGCGTATCAGGTCTTCGGCACTGGAAGCAGTAACAGGATAAACGGCTACTCCCGCGGAGATGGTAATAGTTTGATCCACTCCTTCCGGGGTATTAATGCCGGCCTCGAAATTGTCTTTTAACCTGGAAGCCACTTCAACAGCGCCCTCTTCTTCAGTGTCAGGCAGTATAACTACAAACTCATCTCCCCCGTAGCGGCAGACAATATCGTTAAGGCGAACCAGCATTCTTATATTCTCTGCGCTAGCTTTTAACATTGAATCCCCGGCCCTGTGCCCATAGTTATCATTGTAGTATTTAAAGTGGTCCAGGTCTATTACGAGCAGTGCCACGCTGACGCCGTTTCTCTGTGCACGGCTGACTTCTTCCTCCAGACGATTGAAAAAATAGCGGTAGTTGTAGGCCCCGGTAAGCTCGTCTATTACCGACAGGCGCCTTAAATACTCCTGGGTTTTTCTATTATTGCTTGATAAGACGGCAATAAAAGCAGCACTTATTATAAACAAGACGTTAAAATTAATAGCACTTACTATAAAAGTAGTATCCAGGTAGGGAAGAAAATTTATTGCAGTAATATTAACTATTCCCACTAGCAGGGCGTTTGCAAAACCGGAGTAATCAAACAAAAGGACCAGTATAAGAGAAAAAAATCCCACCAGGGTGCCAAAAACCAACGTCCCTACCGGGTAAAGTGATGGTATATAGCTTATTATGAAGAGCAGGTAGTAGACCAGCAAACAGAACAATACTTTCCGGCGCAGTCCCGGTTTTTCCGGGTTGCTAAAAAAATAATAATAGCTTTCTAAAAAAGAATTCCACACCTGCCCGGCAAGACTCAATGAAATCTCTCCCCGCCTTATCTTAATAAGTACAGTACATGTAACCGGTTAACCTGCACACTTCCCAAAATTTTTTAAAGATTTTATTTTAATAATAGTTTAAAGTTTATAATATATTTTCGCTATACAATTCGTAATTACCTTTTTTCCATATTCATACTTTATAACTCTAAGAATATATCTACAAAAATTTAATAATAAAATTTTTATGCAGGAAGGGATCCGGCAATCTTTGTGGAATAAAATTTATGGAAAAGCACATGTCTATAAAACCGGATATTTCTTTTTTTTGTATGTATTTTGTTTTTATCGGGACGCCAATAGCTGGGATGCGACCCAGCACCGTGTGTCCCGTTTATTATTTTTTAGGAGGGAATTAAAAACATGAAACCTACAGTAGAAACTTTGCCGGGCGCTGTTGACGGAACCGGGCTCTTCTCCTTCTTCCTGGAAGATCCCTACCCTTTTTTCCTGGACAGCGGAATAGATAATGAAAGGCTTTCGCGTTTTTCCTTTATAGGAAGCGATCCTTTCCTGGTATTCTCCAGTAAAGGATCAGAGTGCCGGGTGCAAGTAAAACACGATGAAAAGACCTCCTATGACATCCGGGGGAATCCCCTGGTTCAGCTGCAAAAACTGATGCAGCACTACAATCAACCGTCCAATTCCGCCGGTGAAGCAATACCTTTCTGCTCAGGAGGAGCCGCCGGATACTTCTCTTACGACCTGGGCCGATTCCTGGAAAACCTGCCCGACCGGGCCGAAGACGACCTGAACTTGCCGGATTGCTACTTTGCCTTTTACGACCGGGCTGTGGTAATCGACCACTGCCGGGAGGAGACACACCTGGTTTCTACCGGTCTTCCCCAAAAAGGAAACAAAAAAGAAGAACGAAGGGACCAGAGGTGCCGGGAACTGCGCCAGAGAATAAACCGATACTTTCAATCACCTCCTTCTTGCACTCCTGGCACTTCCGGGCTAAACAAGGGAAGCACGGCACTGCCGGCGGGAAGCAACCTCCAATCCAACTTCGATCGCCCCGGATACCTGGAAGCCGTCCGGAAAGTGCAGGAGTATATAAAAGAGGGAAAGATAGAACAAATAAACCTCTCCCAGAGAATGCAGGCAGAACTGCACTCTTCTCCCTGGGATCTATACCTGCGGCTTCGCCGGCTCAACCCGGCCCCTTTTGCGGCGTACCTGGAATACCCGGAATTTACTGTAGCCAGCTCTTCACCGGAAAGGTTTCTCCTACAAAGGGGCAGCAGAATTGAAACCTGCCCCATAAAAGGTACCCGCCGGCGGGGAAGCACCCCCGTGGAAGACCAGCACCTTAAAGAAGAGCTCTGGAACAGCCCCAAGGAGCGCCAGGAACTGGCTCTGATAGCAAACCTGGAGAAAGAAGAACTGGAACGGGCATGCCGGGAAGGCACCGTGCAAATTGAAGAGCTCTACCGCCTGGAAAGCTACGCCACGGTGCACCATCTGGTATCCACCGTTAGCGGCCTCCTTCCTGAAACACAAAATCTACTGGATGTGTTGCCCTATACTTTTCCGGGGGGCTCTATAACTGGAACTCCCAAAAAGCAAGCCATGGAAATAATTGAAGAACTGGAGCCCCACCGGCGAGGCGTTTACACCGGATCCCTGGGTTTTATCGACTTTCAAGGATGGGCGGATTTGAATGTAGTAATCCGTACCTTTATTATAAAAGGAAACCAGGCCTATATCCAGGTGGGCGGGGGATTGCTCGAAGATTCCAACCCGGAAGAGGAGTACCAGGAAACCCTGGATAAAGCCAAAGCCCTCCTGGATGCCCTGGGCTTCCAGGTCTAAAAGTCATAGACAAGTAAACTTTTTATTATTCGTAACTACTCAGACATCCACTGCTGTGCCTGCCTCTTAACTTACCTTTACTTTGCCTGAGTAGTTACTATTATTCTTACTAAAAGAGCCGGGCCAACGGCACTCACACTATTTGTTTTCTGTAAAAGGAGGAGATTGTCGTGGGGCAGTGGATTTACATTAACGGTGAAATAATCACGTCGACGGAAGCAAAAATCTCGCCGGAGGACCGCGGTCTGCTATACGGCGACGGGGTCTTTGAAACCATGCGAGTATACCGGGGGCGTCCTTTCCTTCTCGAAAAACATATTGAAAGGATGCTCCGGGGATCAAAAGAACTGGAAATAAACCTGGGCGGGAGAGAACAAGAGCTAAATAACGCGGTAAAAGAAGTAATAGAAGCCAACGGGGTAGACAACGGGAGTCTTCGCCTGACCCTAACCCGGGGAACGGGGCCAGGAGGACTGTGGCCAACTGCACCGGAATCTTTCCAGGCCACGGTAATGGCTTCGGCCAGACCTGCGATTCCCTACACCAGTGAAGACTACGACAGGGGTTTTAAAGCTGCCCTGATAAGCTTCCCCCGCAACGAACTTTCTCCCGTAACCAGACTGAAATCCCTGAATTTCCTGGAAAACATCCTGGGACGCAAAGAAGCTCAGCAGAAAGAAACAGACGAGGGCCTCTTCATTAACCACCAGGGTTACCTGGCCGAGGGAACGATTAGCAACATTTTCCTGGTTGATAACGGTGTGCTGTACACTCCCCCGGAAGAAGCAGGACTCCTTCCGGGAATTACCCGGGAAATAATACTGGAGCTGGGAGAAAAAATCTGTCAAAAGGCAGTAGAGGAGAATTTAACTCCTTCAATGTTAAAAAATGCCGACGAAGCTTTTTTAACCAACTCTTTGCTGGAAGTAATGCCCCTGGTTGAACTTGATGGGAAACCCATTAATAGTGGAAAACCCGGCAAAACAAGTGAAGTACTGCGAGAACGGTACCGGGACTACGTAAAGAAGCATGTTTAGAAGAAGGTTTCCCCCCCACCCTGACCCTCCCCCCGATGGGGGGAGGGAAGCAAAAAGAGTAAAATTGGGTGCAGTAAAGGGGTATTTTCTGAGTAGTCGACCTGGCGCCGTGGGCGCCATCACTAGAAGGTGGAA
>CAYODA010000054.1:0-11343 GCA_964402625.1 uncultured Syntrophomonadaceae bacterium
ATTTGGGCCAACCACTTACACCAGCTCTGCTGGGTATTTTCCACCTTCTAGTGATAGCGCCCACGGCGCCAGGACGACTACTCTGAAAATAAGACATTACCATTTTCATCCTTCTGATGGTGCCCCCGTATTGTGGGGGCATGGGTGTCTACTCAGAAAATAACTTCTGCAACACTTTTTTCTTTCCTGTTGGCTCCGCACTCCAGGGGTGGTTATACCTTCGCCAAACTGAGATGCAACAGTTCTGAACGGTGCTCGCGGCTTCGGACCGCGGCCAAAACTCGCTCGCTTACGCTCGCTCAAACAGTTGGTCCGCGGTGTATTCCTCAGCCGCTGCGCTCCTTCTGATATCGCACTCAATGTTTGGCTTAAGGTATAACCACCCCTTCCGTGCTCTTGCTCAAGCCATAACTGTTATTTTCACCCCTCTAGTGGTGGTGCCACGCAGTGGGCACCGGGGTGACTACTCAGAAAATACCCCTTATCATATATCCACCTTCGCCTCCCCCCACCGGGGGTTTTTGCTGAGGTCGAAAAATTTGTAGTTTATTTGATTCATGATTTCCTTTTAACCAGAGGTTATGTTTTTACACTTTTCTTTTCTTTGTGCTGACCTTTATAATATAAAGAAGAAAGTTCAGAGCACAAAGATTTTTTTATGTTTTGCTTTAGATAGATATCTTGATGTTTCCTGGAGGGAGTCATGGGAGAGTATGCCGAAGTTTGGGTGAATGTGATAACCGACGCTGTGGACAGGCCTTTTCACTACCGGGTTCCCGGCACATTGTCAGGTGAGGTGCAGCCGGGGGACCTGGTTAATGTACCTTTTGGCAAGCAAAAAGTAAGGGGATGCGTGGAAAATATCCTGGAGGCCCCTGCCGTTTCTGAAAATAAAACCAGGGATATAATTTCCCGGGAAGGAAATAGCGTTTCCCTTTCGCCGGAAATGCTTTCCCTGGCCAGGTGGATAAGCCGGAATTACTACTGCCGCTTTATGGAGGCAGTGAATTTAATGCTTCCTCCCGGCCATGGCAAAGTAAGTGAGAAAAGGGAAAAGTTTATTATGCTGACACCCCACGCCCGGGAATATTCCCTTTATAACCGGGAGGAGTTGAGGAGAAAAGCTCCCCGTCAGGCGATGGTTTTAGATTACCTGGGTTCAAAAGGGGCTTCGCCCTGGAAGGAAGTTTCCAGGGCTACCGGGGCGGCTTCTGCAGTCTTAAATTCCCTGGCACGCAAAGAACTGGTTGAGGTAGAGGAGAGAACGAGCGAAGAGTTCAGCTGGCTGGAGGAGTTCAGGAGTGAAAGCGGTGAAGAGAGCCCGGAACCCCTGGTGTTAACACCGGAGCAGGAAGAGGCGTATAACCGTGTTGTCAGGGCGATGTCGGAAGAGCGGGAGGAAGGTTTCCTTTTGCACGGTGTTACCGGGAGCGGCAAAACGGAAGTCTACCTGCGCGCCATAGAGTACTGCCTGCAAAAGGGAAGGGAAGCCCTGTTGCTGGTCCCTGAAATAGCCCTCACTCCCCAGATGGTAAATTATATAACCCGTAAACTATCCGGGAAGGTAGTCCTGCTGCACAGCAGCCTCTCTCTGCGGGAAAGATACCAGCAGTGGCTGAAGGTAAAAGAAGGGAAGGCATCGGTAGTCCTGGGAACCCGCTCGGCAGTTTTTGCTCCGCTGAATAATATCGGGTTAATTATTATTGACGAAGAGCAGGAAAATAGCTACAAGCAAGAAGAGGCACCTAGGTACCATGCAGTTACTGTGGCGGAATGGAGGGCGAGCTACCACCGTGCGGTTAAGGTATGGGGTAGTGCAACGCCCTCTGTAGAAACGTACTACCGCGCTCAGCTAGGAGAGATAAACCTGGTGGAAATGTCCCGGCGCGCAACCCCTTATTCCCTGCCGCCAGTTGAAGTAGTGGATATGCGGCAGGAGTTGCAAAGCGGGCACAAAAGCATTTTCAGCAGGCAGCTGACCGCCCACCTGGAAGAAACCCTGCAGCAGGGAGAACAGGCTCTTTTATTTATAAACCGCCGCGGTTTCTCCAGTTTTGTTTTATGCCGTGAATGCGGGCATGTAGTGCGGTGCCCGTATTGCTCCGTATCACTTACTTATCACGCGCACAGTGGCAAGATGGTATGCCATTACTGTGCCTACACCGCGGTTCCTCTTTCGCGGTGCCCCGGTTGCAGCGGTGTATACATAAAGTACTTTGGAACGGGAACACAGAAAGTGGAAACCGAGGTGAAGCGCCTTTTCCCTGAACATAGTGTCATGCGTATGGACAGGGATACGACCCTGCGTAAAGGGGCCCACCGGAAAATTTGGCAAAGTTTTCGCTCCGGGAAAGCGCAGATCATGGTGGGAACCCAGATGGTAGCCAAAGGCATGGATTTCCCCGGCGTCACCCTGGTAGGGGTAATAGCAGCGGATACCGCCCTTCATTTACCCGATTTCCGCGCTTCAGAAAAGACTTTTCAGTTGTTGACGCAAGTTTCCGGAAGGGCGGGACGCGGGGAAAAAAAAGGCACTGTAGTGGTTCAGACTTATCACCCGGATCACTATAGTATTGAGTGCGCCAGGGACCACAATTACATTGCATTTTACCGGGAAGAGATAAGCGTAAGGGAAGAACTTCAATACCCGCCTTTTACGGAGATGCTGCGCCTGGTTTTTGTTTCTACCGATGAAAAAGAAGGGTGGCGGGCAGCCAGTGAAGTTGCGGAGACCCTGGAGGGATGCCTGGAGGGAGTGGAGCTGCTGGGTCCTGCTACGGCTCCTCTCTACCGTATAAAAGGATATTACCGGAATCACCTGATATTAAAGGATAAATCCCTGCAGGAAATAAACGAGGTAGTCAGAGATGTGGTGTGGAAATTTCGCCAGTCCTCACTGGGACAAAAGGTTCGCCTGACAGTGGATTTTAATCCCATGGTGATGCTATAATAAAACAAGTACCAATTGAATTGTATAAATTTTTTGCAGTCTGGTTATAAGTATTAATCAAGGAAAAGTGGTGATGATTAATTGGGTATAAGGCAGATCCGCAAGGTGGAAGACTCCGTCTTAAGGGAGAAAGCCCGGTCGGTTAAAGAAGTAGATGAACTTGTGGAAAGGCTTCTGGAGGACATGGTGGAAACCATGCTCGATGCCGGGGGAATAGGGTTGGCTGCACCCCAGGTAGGAATACCCAAACAGGTAATTGTAGCTGATGGTGGGGAAAGAGGAACGGTTTGCCTGGTGAATCCACGGGTAGTTGAAAGCTGGGGTGAGGGGACAGACGTAGAAGGCTGTTTAAGTATTCCCGGCGTTTATGGAGAAGTCCCCCGGGCTTATGGAATTAGGGTAGAAGCCTGGAATGGACAGGGTGAAGAGGTTCGCCTGGAAGCGGAAGAGATGCTGGCCCGGGTTTTGCAGCACGAAATTGATCACCTTAACGGGGTTTTATTTACGGATAAAGTAACCCGGTTTATTGATCCCGAAGAAATGAAAAGGGAGGAATAACTGTTTGGAGGAACTAAGGCTGGTTTTCATGGGGACACCTGAATTTGCGCTGCCTTCGCTGGAAGCCCTGTACCACAGCAGACATAAAGTAGAGGCCGTGGTTACGCAACCGGACCGGCCGCGGGGCAGGGGGCAGAAGCTCTGGCCTACTCCTGTAAAGAAAAAGGCCCTGGAACTGGGACTGGTAGTAGCACAGCCGGAATCCTTAAAAGATGAGCAGTTTTTAGAGTATTTGAATCGCTTGAACCCCGACCTTATAATTGCCGTGGCTTACGGGAATATAATCCCGTCTGAAATTCTGGAAATGCCCCCCGAAGGATGTATTAACCTGCACCCCTCTCTGCTGCCCTGCTACCGGGGAGCATCTCCCATACAGAGCGCCCTCCTTAACGGTGAGAGCGTTACCGGGGTGAGCGTTATTTATATGGCACCGGAGCTGGATGCAGGAGATATTATTATGCAGGAAGAAGAGGAGATTCGCCCCCGGGATTGCACAGGGGATCTGCACGATCGCCTGGCCCGGAAAGGTGCTGAGATAATTTTAAGAAGTGTGGATGCAATTGCAAGGGGGGAAGCCCGACCGGAACCTCAAGATCACCGGCAGGCTTCATATACCGCCCCCCTGGAGAAAAGCGATGAGATGATTGACTGGAAAGCAGGAGCCGAAGATATTTTTAACCAGGTTCGAGCTTTATCACCGGTACCCGGGGCTACTGCGTTTTATCAGGGCCGCAGGGTAAAAGTCAAAAAAGCCCGGCTGCCGCGGCAGGAGGCCAACGGAGAACCGGGGGAGATAATCGGGTTAAATGACGAAGGTATAGAAGTAGCCACGGGAAATGGCACCCTGGTTATTACCAGGGTGCAGCCGGAAGGTAAAAAGGAGATGAATGCCCTCGATTTCTGGAGGGGATACCGCCTGAACCCTGGCGATACTATGGAAAGCGGAAAATAACCTGGTGGTAAGGAATTTGTAGGAAAGGATGAACTGATGCCTTTATTACCTATTATTATAGTTGCCCTGTTAAGTTTTTTGGGTTTTTTCTTTTTGCTTGCCCTGCTTTTTCTGCCGTTTCATTTCTTGTTCTATTCGCTGTTCAACCTGGTGACGGTTCCATTTCAGGTGCTTAAGATAGCAGCCAATACCCGCTTGAGAAAAAATCATGCCCTGGAGCATGCCACGGTAAACGTGCTGCAGGAACGCTACGGCATTCGGCGAGTATCGGGAATGGCACGGGAGAACGGGTTTGTTATGCAGGGGCAGGTATCTTCCCAGGCAGTAGAAGTCGCCGCGCGGGAAGGTCTCATGCGCATGAAAAACGGGGAAACCCACCTGCGGGTACACCCCAAGTGCGGCACGAGTATCATGGCTTCCAATTTCCTTGCTTCAATAACATTTCTGTTTTTGCTCTGGCATTTTCAAGCTTTGCAACTGTGGAATATTGTGCTGGCCATTGGCCTGGCTTACCTGCTGGGGCCTTTGCTGGGGCGCATCCTGCAGTTGTTGTTTACCACTTCTTTTAATGTTAAAGATATGGAAATAACGGGAGTTCAGATGTCAGGAGCCCCCGGTATTGCTGGCGGCCTTTTTGGAGGAGCACGGGGCAGTTACCTGGTCCGCACCTCCCGGGCGGAGTCCCGGGGGAAAGTATTTATAGAACCAGGGGGAACGCCTGCCAGGCGGCCTTTTGATTAACAAAAAACTATCTGGAGTTATTATGTAAATATAATTTATGGCTAAAAGGAGACCGGCATGAAAAAGGAAGGGAACACCAGCTCTTTCCGCATCAGGGAAACCGCCCTTAAGGCACTGGTAAAAGTAGAAAAAGACAGCTCGTATTTAAACCTGGTTCTGCCTTCGTATTTAAAAAGCCTGCCTCCCGTGCACAGGGGGACGGCAGCTGCAATTTCTTATGGAACAGTGCAGCGTTTAAATACACTGGACTGGGCTCTTTCCTGTTATTTAAAAAAGCCCTTAAAGGGTATGACACCCTGGATAAGGAACCTGCTGCGTAGTGCCGCGTATCAGCTGCTGTACATGGATAATGTTCCCTCCCCGCTGGTAGTGGACATGAGCGTAAACCTGGCTTATCGTTACGGGCACAAGGGGGTGGCTTCCCTGGTGAATGCGGTATTAAGAAAACTTTCTCCCGGGGAAGAAGTGCTACCTTTCCCGGAGCGAAATAGTAATCCGGTAGAATACATTTCCCTATACCACAGCCACCCCCAGTGGCTGGTAAACAGATGGGTGGAGCGTATGGGTATAGATAAGACCGAAGAGATGTGCAGGGCCAATAACCAGGTTCCACCGGTCTCGCTCCGTGTGAATACGCTTAAAACCAGTAGAGAAGAAGTGAAAAAACAGCTGGTCTCGGAAGGCGTAAAGGTGGAAAGCGAAGGTAATCTGCCGGTTTCCCTGAAGGTGCGTCCAAACGCCCCTATCGGTGAGCTTACCGGTTTCCGGCAGGGACTTTATACGGTCCAGGGCGAATCTTCCATGCACTGCGGTTTCCTGCTGCATCCCTCCCCCGGGGAAGAAGTAGTGGATTTGTGCAGTGCCCCCGGAGGGAAAGCCACCCATTTGGCCGAAATAATGAATAATACGGGTGTCGTTTACGCCGGGGATGTGAATTATAGCAGGCTGGGGCTGGTGGAGAAAGCAGCTAACCGCCTGGGACTGGATATAATTCAAACCCGCCTGTGGGACGGGAGAGAAGTGCACCAGCATGTAAAGCCGGTAGATGCAGTGTTGTGTGATGCCCCCTGCACCGGTCTGGGTGTAATTTCATTAAAGCCCGACCTCAAGTGGCATAAAAGCGAAGAGGACCTGCACAGCCTGCCCGGTCTTCAGGGAGAGTTGCTGGCTTCTTCTGCCGGAGTGGTTAAACCGGGAGGAAGGCTCCTTTATGCCGTCTGCAGCCTGGAACCGGAAGAAACCTTTCACGTGGTGGAAAAATTCTTAAGGGAAAACCCGGATTTTTACCCGGTAGACCTGACAAAAAATGAATCGAATTCTATATGGGGTGATAACCTCAGGGCGGATACGGCTGTTCCGGGAACTGCAGTTTTTTATCCTTACCTTAATGGAATGGAGGGATTTTTTGCAGCCCTGTTTTATCGCAAAAAATAACAAAAACCTGTATAAATAATGTAATAACGCCTCAGAGTTGCTATTCATATGTTTTTTTGCTATACTAAATTTGGATTTATTTAGGGGGATTAGCGGTTTAGCGGGGATTTTCTGTCAGGGAGGTTAATTACTTGAATATTGCGGTACTATCAGACCCCGGGAAAGAACGAATGCGAAACGAAGACAACTATTACTGCCAGCAACACGGTGAGGTAACGATTTTTGCGGTAGCAGATGGAATGGGCGGTCACCAGGCGGGTGACGCTGCCAGCATGCAGGCGGTTCGCTCCTTGAAAGAATTTATAGAATCTTCAAATTGCGGTCTCCCAAATCTTTCGTCGGAGGACCTTTTTTATCTGGCAGAAAACACGGTAAAAAAAGCCAACCTGGAGATATACAATTCCTCTTTGAGCGATCCCGGTAAAACAGGTATGGGTACCACCTTTACAGTGGGTTTTCTCTACGGGAAAAAACTTTTCCTGGCTCATGTAGGAGACAGCAGGGCTTACCGGGTAACAGATGAGGAGATGGAAAGGTTAACCCGAGACCATTCCGTGGTGGAAGAAATGGTTATAGAAGGAAGGCTTAGTCCGGAAGAAGCCAGGCTTCATCCCCAGAGAAACGTGTTAACCAGGGCTCTGGGCACCCTTCCCAATATCGATGTAGATGTGCTGGAGGTAGAGCTAAATAACGGCGAAGGTCTGCTTTTTTGTACTGACGGATTGACATCTCACCTGAATGAGGAAGAGATACAGCGAATAATCATGGAAGAAAAAGATCAACCGAAAGAGGCGGCGGAAAAAATGGTGAATCTAGCCAACTCCCGCGGAGGTCAGGATAACATAACCTTAATACTGGCAATTGATGCTGGGAGGTCCAGGAATTAAATGATTGGCAACAAACTTAGTGGAAGATATGAAATATTAGACAGGATCGGCTCGGGAGGCATGGCGGTGGCCTACCGTGCCAGGGATCACGTGTTAAACCGGACTGTAGCTATAAAAGTCTTAAAAACCCACCTTGCCGATGACGAAGATCTCGTTCGCCGTTTCAGGAGGGAAGCTCAGGCGGCGGCGGGGTTAGCCCACCCCAACGTGGTAAGTATTTACGACGTGGGGAAGGAGGAAAATACGCACTTCATGGTAATGGAGTGCGTGGAAGGTCAGACACTTAAAGATAAGATCAAAGAAAAGGGAAGGATGGATCCGGAAGATGCAGTAGAGACCCTGCTGCAGATCTGTGAAGCGCTGCAACATGCCCATTCTTCAGGAGTTATTCATAGGGACGTCAAGCCACAAAATATTCTTATTTCCGAGAGTGGACAGGTTAAGGTTACCGATTTCGGTATTGCAGTGGCGGCAAACGTCACCAATACACTGACTTACAGCCATTCCATTACCGGGTCGGTACACTATTTTTCCCCGGAACAGGCCCGCGGTGGAGGTGTAGGTGAGCAGTCGGATATCTATTCCCTGGGGATTGTTCTTTACGAGATGCTCACGGGGGAAGTTCCTTACAGCGGGGAAAGTCCTATTTCCATTGCGCTTAAGCACCTTAACGAAAAAGTGATACCTCCAAGCGAGATTTATCCGGAGGTTCCCAGTGCTTTGGATAAAGTGGTGCTTAAACTGGTACAAAAAGAACCCTCGCGCCGCTACGGCAGTGTAAACGAGTTAAAAGAAGATTTGAAGTTGTGGCAGAAAGAAAAAAGGGTTAAGATAGATTATCCTGAAGAACATGAAGACGGGGATTTGGAAAATACCATTGTTTCTCTACCGGTGGATGAAAGCAGCTGGTACCGGGATAGAAATATGGAAAACGAACACCAGAATAGCAAATTAAAAACAAAAGACTCTATAAACGACAGTAAGCTGGAGCGGGAAAAAACAGGAGGAGGAAGAGATAATAAAAAGCCCTTGTGGAAGCAAAAGTGGCTTCTGGCAATTCTTGTGGGAATAATTCTCCTGGGTGCGGTAACCGGTGCCGGGCTGGCCTATGCCCGGTTGTACTATTTTCGTTCAGATGTAGAAACTCCCCCGGTGGAAGGCAAAACCCTGGAAGAGGCGGAAGAGGCACTTCTTGAAGCCGGGTTTACCGAATCACCCGAAGTGTATCGGGAGCACCATAATGAAGTCCCGGAAGGTAAAGTATTTTCCCAGGCCCCGAACGCGGGCGATACGGTAAAAGAGCACCGCCAGGTAGAGCTGGGAGTCAGCCTGGGAACGGATACAGTTGAAGTTCCTGACCTGGAAGGGAAAACAGGGATGGAAGCCAGGAACAACCTGGAAAATCAGGGCTTGCAGTACGAAATTGTTCCCCAGGAGCACGAGGAAGTTTCGGAAGGAATAATTATAAGGCAATCTCCCCAGCCGGGTGTTTCTGTAGAAGAAGAAGCGGTAATAACCGTATATGAAAGCGAAGGCCCTCCTGACTTTCCGTTGAGCGATTTAACGGGTATGGACCTGGAAGAGGCTGAGGAATACCTGGAAGAGGAAGGTTTGATTATGGGAATACCGGAATACGAGACTTCGGATGAACCCGAGGATGAAGTGATAGACCAGGATCCCCGGCCGGGGGCCGCAGTCAGCCAGTATGAAGAAGTGGTCCTGGTAGTAAGTGAAGGACCTGAGGAAGACGAAGATGATGAGAAAGATAACGGAGACAACGGGGACGATGGAGAAGATAATGATACTAATGGAGATGATGATGCTTAAAACCGGGATAGTGATGAGGCTCAGTAATGAACAACTTGCATAAAGGTACCTTGATTAGAACGGTCGGGGGGTTTGGAGATGTTCTGCTGGACGACGGGGGAGAATTAAGGTGCGCCCTGCGGGGGAAACTCAAACAAAAAGAACACCGTCCCCTGGTGGGAGACCGGGTAGAGGTGTCCGGTGTTTCTTCCGGGGAGGGAGTAATAGAAAATATACTTCCCCGGGGCAACCGCATGTGGAGACCTACTGTTTCCAACGTGGATCAGCTTTTGGCGGTAATTTCTGCAACCAACCCCGATCCGGGCTGGCTACTTTTAAACAGCCAGCTGGTACAGGCGGAAAGGTTCCACATTGCTCCCTTGATATGCGTCAACAAGATAGACCTTTTGGAGGAAGATAATTACCACAGCATAAAAGAAAACCTGGAGCTGTTTCCTTACCGGGTACTATATACCACGGCCATCCAGGGGAAAGGAATAGATGATTTAAGGGAAAATCTGCAAGATAAAACTACGGTCCTGGCGGGCCCGTCCGGGGCGGGGAAATCTACCCTTTTAAATGCCGTGCAGCCCGGCTTGCAGTTGAAAACGGGAGAAGTAAGCCGTAAAGGGGGACGCGGCAAGCACACTACGCGCCGGGTAGAGCTCTTTGTGCTACACAGCGGCGGGCTGGTGGTGGATACGCCCGGCTTTAACAAGCTCAAGCTTATGTTTGAAATAGATGAATTAAAAGACGCGGACCTCATGCTTAAAGAGTGGTTTCCGGAATTTAAAGAATTCGATTATATGTGCAAATTTAATTCCTGTCTGCACGACAGCGAACCTGGCTGTGCCGTCAGGGAAGCGGTAGAAGATGGTAAACTGAGTAAAATGAGATACCGGCACTATCTTAAGTTTTTGGAAGAAATACGCCTGGAACAGGAGAAAAGGATGAAATAAATTGACTAAAATAGCACCTTCTATACTGTCAGCTGAATTTGCCCGCCTGGGGGAAGAGGCCCGGGAAGTAGAACAAAGCGGGGCGGATTGGCTGCACCTGGATGTAATGGACGGCCGTTTTGTTCCCAACATAACCATGGGCCCCCCGGTAGTGGAAGCTTTAAAAAAAGAGACTTCGCTTTTCCTGGATGCTCATCTTATGATAGAAGAGCCGGAAAAGCACCTGGAAGCTTTTGTTGAAGCAGGTGCGGACCTGGTAACCGTGCATGCCGAAGCCTGTGTACACCTCCACCGGGTATTAAACCGTATAAAAGAGCTGGGTGCCAAAGCAGGAGTAGCTTATAACCCTGCCACGCCGGTAACAGGGCTGGAGTACGTATGCAATTCGCTGGATTTGGTTTTACTCATGACCGTAAACCCGGGCTTTGGTGGGCAGAAATTTATACCGGAGGTGCTTCCTAAAATAAGCGAAGTGTCACGCCGGGTAAAAGAGTTGAACCATAATGTGGAGGTACAGGTAGACGGCGGCATAAACTCTTCTACGGCACCGCAGGTCCTGGAAGCCGGTGCTACGATCCTGGTAGCCGGCTCGGCTGTTTTCGGCCAGACCAACCGCGGGGGGGCCATACAGGCTTTAAAAATGTACCCGTCGCCGCCAAAAAAAGTTTGATTGTATTAAATATTATGCTATAATATAGAGTGATTTTGATAATTTAAAACAAATTTTTATTCGGATATATTTTCCTTCGGGGTCTGGTGAGAAAGCCTGCGGGCTTTCAATTCCGAACCGGCGGTGATACCCCCCGGGGTTAGCCCGCGAGCCGCATGGTTGATCCGGTGAGATTCCGGAGCCGACAGTAAAGTCTGGAAGGGAGAAGGAAATAAATGGCCGTTCTCTGTAATTAATTGACCCCTGCCAAAAATGGGGTCGTTTTTATTTTTCGGTTATTTTCCGGCCTGAGAGGTTATTACAATTGGATTTTATACGGTGAGCTTTTTGAGTTTTTGGCTTAATTTACAGTGAGGTGAAACAATGCTTAACGTAGAGGAACAATA
>CAYODA010000055.1:0-11116 GCA_964402625.1 uncultured Syntrophomonadaceae bacterium
CTGCCCAGCAGCAGGAAGTTGACCACCTGTTCTTCCAGGCTGACGCGATCAACTTTTATTCTCACCCTGTCTCCCAGGCGGTACTGCTGGCCGGTGTTCCTGCCTACCAGCGTAAGCCATTCTTCCCAGAATACATAGTAATCATCAGTCATTTCACTCAAGCTGACCATACCTTCCACGGTATTGTCTAGCTCTACAAACATGCCAAATGAAGTTATACCGCTGATATTGCCTTCAAATTCTTCGCCTTCCTGGCCCAGCATGTATTCCACTTTCTTGATATCCTGGCTTTCCCTTTCCGCTTCCAGGGCCTTTCTTTCCTGGCGGGAGCAGTTTTCCGCCATTTCCGGCAGATTCTCTTCAAGGCGGGCCGCTTTTTCCGCGTCCATTTTTCCCCTCAAATGATCGGAAAGCACCCGGTGGTTATGCAGGTCCGGGAAACGGCGAATGGGAGAAGTAAAATGGGTATAACAGTCCATACCCAGCCCGTAGTGCTCTTCCAGCGCGGGGCTGTAGCGGGCCTGAGATAGTGAACGAAGTAGTAGATAATTAACCGTGTTTTCCCTAGGTTCCCCTTTGACCTGATTGATAACCTTCTGCAGCTGATGAGAACTGATATTCTCCGGGTTGCCTGGAACTTTTATATTTAAAAGGCTGAGTATATTTTTGAATATTATCATTTTATCTTTTTCGGGCCGGGGGTGAATGCGGTACAGCAGCGGCATCTCACGGCGGTCCAGGTATTCAGCCACGGCCTGGTTGGCCTGGAGCATAAACTCTTCAATGATTGATTCAGCCCTTCCTGTTTCCTTGCATTCGATGGAAACAGGACGTCCTTCTTCATCCAGTTTAATATCCGGCTCGGGAATATCCAGGTCCAGTGCTCCCTGATCAATCCGCCTGCTGCGCAGGGTCCTGGCCAGGCCGTTCATATCCTGCAGCATTTTCTGCATAGAAGAGGAATACTCTGACTCTCCCTGCAAGGCCTGTTCCAGCATGGGATAACTTAACCCGTAATCTACATTTACCACACTGTGGAAAAGGGAGAAATCCTTCCTGGTACCGTCTTCTTCCAGGTCGATTTCTACGCTTAAAGCCAGGCGGTCTTCTCCCTGGCGAAGGCTGCACAGGTTCTGCGAAAGTTCCGTGGGCAGCATATGCACCACCCGGTCCACCAGGTAAACGCTGGTTCCCCTTCGCAAAGCCTCTTTGTAGAGAGCCGTGCCTTCCCGCACGTAGTGGCCCACGTCGGCTATATGCACTCCCAGGCGGTAACCTCCCCCCGGGAGAGTTTCCAGGGAGATGGCGTCGTCCATATCCTGGGCCGTTTCCGGGTCTACGGTGACCACAAGCTTATCCCTGATATCTTTCCGGTACTCTTGCCCGGCTTCACCGGAGATATCCTCTGCCCGTTCCATCCGCCTGATCTCTTTTTCCACCTTGTTGGGAAAATCGGGAGAAAGGGAGTATTTTTTCATGACACTTAACATGTCTACTCCCGGGGCCCCCGCCTTCCCCAGGTTTTCTACAATCGTCCCTTTTATTTCCCGGGACTTTTTCTTTTTTCTCTCCACCTGGACTACTACCTTGTCCCCGTTTTGGGCATCCAGCCGGTCCTTTTGGGATACGGTTATGGGGCCGTAATGGCGGTTTTCATCTGGTATAATCCAGCTTTTGGTGCTATCCTGGTAATAGGTGCCTATCAAGCGGGGAGTCTCTTTTTGGAGGATGGAGATAACTTCTCCCTCCCGGCGTTTTCCTTTACCCCCCGCTGCCAGCTCAATAACCACCCGGTCACCGTGCAGGGCACCTTTTACCCCGTCAGCGGGTATGAAAACGTCGGTTTCGCCTTCTTTGTCCGGCAAGAGAAATGCAAAACCGCGCCGGCTTCCCTGCAGGGTGCCCGTCAGGTTTTTTTTCTTAACCTGCCCTTTCCGGGAGGGGTGGGCTTTCTCGCCTGCTACCTTTTTTTTCTTTTTTTGTTGTTTGGTCTTTTCTTTCCTGGGTTTCATATTCATATTATAAACCTAACTCCTCACTTATACTCTGCATGGCTTCCAGGCTCAGCTCCAAAAATTCGTTTAAGGAGATCCCCAGTTCCTGGCAGGCTTCTATCTGTTCCCGGTTGGCCCCCCTGGCGAAACTCTTTTCATGGAAGCGGTTTTGTATAAAGTCCACATCCAGTGCAGCAAGCTTCTTATCCGGGTGCACCAGCGCACAGGCTACAACCAACCCGGTCACCGGGTCCACGGCATAAATGGCCTTTTTTACCGTGCTATCTCTTTCTTCGCCCAGGGCGGGATTGTGAGCCTTGACTGCACTTATCACCTCGTCGGGGAACCCCTGCTCTTCCAGCATCCGGGCGCCCTGGAGACCGTGCTGCTCCGGCTGATCCGCCGTTTGGTCGTAATCTATGTCGTGTATCAGGCCTATCAGGCCCCATTTTTCCCTGTCTTTCCCCAGCTTATCAGCCAGGCGGGACATTACTGCTTCCGTAGCCAGCATGTGTTTGCGCAAATTTTTATTCTTTACCTGCTGTTTTACCATTTCCCAGGCTTTATCTCTTTCCATAGCATTACACTCCTTTTTAAGACTTCTGCGTATAATTCAAGTAAATATTAAAAGGAACAGGCTAAACCACCTGTTCCCGTTAACTGCTAAATTGTTTTACAAAACATCAAGCACTTATTACTGTCAGAACAATTGCCAGCAGCATGAAAGACACTGCCAGAACCGTGGTCACCTTGCCCAGCTTTTCATCTATACCCTGCTTTTTACCAAAAAGGGACTGCGCACCTCCCCCAATCGCGCCGGATAGGCCGGCACTCTTCCCGGATTGGAGCAGGACCGTGGCTATCAGCCCCAAGCTTATTAAAACGTGTATTACTGTAAGTACCGTTTGCATCTTGATTATACCTCCCTGCTACTTAACCAGCCGTTCTATATTTTAACACAAGCCCGCCTGTTACACAAGAGAATTCCTCACGCCGTGCAGAGGTAAAGATAACGCGGGTCTAACAGCCCTGGCAGCATTCTTTACTTGAGTATAATATCTTTCCCCGCATAGCGGGCCGCAGCACCCAGCTGCTCTTCTATGCGCAGGAGCTGGTTATACTTGGCCGTGCGGTCTACCCGGCTGGGGGCGCCGGTTTTAATCTGCCCTCCTGTCGCCGCCACAGAAAGGTCGGAGATAAAGGTATCTTCTGTCTCCCCGGAGCGGTGGGATATAATCCAGCTCATACCCGCCCGGGAGGCCATATTAATCGTTTCCAGGGTTTCCGTCAGGGTACCTATCTGGTTAACCTTGATAAGTATAGAATTGGCGGACTTTTCTTTTATCCCCCTGGAAAGCCTTTGAGGATTGGTTACAAAGAGATCGTCTCCCACCAGCTGTATTTTATCTCCCAGGGCTTCTTGCATACTCCTCCATCCATCCCAGTCTTCTTCGTATAGCCCGTCTTCCAGGCTTACTACCGGGTAATCTTTAATCAGGCGGCTGTAGTAGTCAACCATCTCTTTCGCGGAACGGGTCTTGCCCTCCAGCACATAGCTTCCGTCTTGGTAAAACTCGTTTGCCGCCGCATCCAGGGCCAGGAACACTTCTTCACCGGGGCGGTAGCCTGCTTTTTCAATGGCTTCCACAATAACATCCAGGGCGGCCTGGTTGGAATCCAGGGAAGGGGCAAATCCGCCTTCATCACCCACCCCGGTTTGCAGCCCTTTTTCCTTAAGCACTTTTTTCAAATTATGGAATACTTCTGCACCCATGCGCAGCGCTTCATTAAACGAAGGCGCACCTGCCGGCATGATCATGAATTCCTGCAGGTCTACATTGTTGTCGGCGTGCTCACCACCGTTTATTATGTTCATCATGGGAACAGGAAGAAGATTTGCGTTTAACCCTCCCAGGTAACGATACAGCGGCATTCCCATGGCCTGGGAGGCCGCCCGGGCTACTGCCAGGGAAACCCCCAGTATGGCATTTGCCCCCAGCCTCTCCTTGTTGGGGGTGCCGTCCAGCTCTATCAGGCTGCGATCTATCTCTTCCTGTTTAAGGGCGTTTCGCCCTATTAATACCGGGGTGATCTCTTCTATCACCTGGTTAACTGCCCTTTTTACTCCTTTACCCAGGTAGCGTGTCCCGGCATCCCTGAGCTCTATGGCTTCAAAAGCCCCTGTGGAAGCACCGGAAGGTACTGCCGACCTTCCCGCTGCTCCTCCTTCCAGGAAAACTTCCACTTCTACCGTGGGATTTCCCCGGGAATCAATTATTTCCCTTGCTTTAACTTCTGATACTACTGTTGGTCCTTTCAATATTATCACCTCCGCAGTTTGTTTCCGGATGTTGATACCGATAGAAGACTTTGGCCGGTCATATCCCGGGGCACTTCCAGCCCGCACAAATCCAGCAAAGTAGGTGCTATATCGGCCAGCTTGCCACCTTCTTTTAAAGAAACGCCCGGCGATGCTCCAGGCATGCACAGGGGAACAGGGTTGGTAGTATGCGCCGTATGCGGCTCTCCCGTTTCTTCATCCCACATCTTTTCCGCATTCCCGTGGTCCCCGGTAATCAATACTTTATATCCTTCCTGAAGGGCAGCCTCCACTGTTTTTCCAACTTCCCGGTCTACCGTTTCCACCGCACTTACCGCGGCCTCCATCATACCGGTATGTCCCACCATGTCGGCGTTGGCAAAATTCATTACTATCAGGGGTGCTTCCCCTTTCTGCAGCACTTCCCTGGCTTTTTCCCCTACCTCGGGAGCGCTCATTTCCGGCTGCAGATCGTACGTAGAAACCCCCGGTGAAGGAACCAGTATGCGCTCTTCCCCGGTAAAAGCTTCTTCCTGACCGCCGTTAAAGAAAAAGGTCACGTGGGCATACTTCTCCGTTTCCGCCAGCCGCACCTGGGTCAAACCCTGTTCCGCTATCCATTCTCCCAGGGTGTTTTTCAGGTACTGGGGCGGGTAGGCCACCGGGAGGGGAAATTCTATGTCGTATTCCGTAAAACTTACCGTGTAAGGGTAAGCTGGATTTTTTCCCCGGTCAAATTCCTGAAAGCTTTTGTCAAAAAACGCCCGGGTTATCTGACGCATGCGGTCAGGACGGAAATTAAACAAAACCAGGGAATCTTCAGAACTAATCTTTCCTTCTTGGCACGTCGACTCCGTTATAACCGTGGGAAGGACAAACTCGTCGGTTTCCTCCCGGCGGTAAGACTGTCTCACCGCTTCCAGGGGATCGGAAGCCTTTTCGCCTTCTCTATAAACAAAGGCCCGGTAAGCGCGGGAAGTGCGTTCCCAGCGCCTGTCTCGGTCCATGGCGTAATACCTGCCGGTTACGGTGGATATGACACCTACTCCTGTAGCGGCACAGTAATCCTTTAACTCTTTTAGATATTCCTCCGCGCTGTTGGGCGGCGTATCCCTGCCGTCCAGGATGGCGTGTATAAAAACCCGGTTTAAACCTCTCCGGCGGGCCAAATCCAGCAGGGCCTTTAAATGCTCCAGGTGACTGTGAACTCCCCCGTCGGATACCAGGCCCATCAGGTGCAGCGCAGAGTCATTTTTTATGGCGTGTTCCACGGCTCCACACAGGCTCTCGTTTTCAAAGAAATCCCCGGTTTTAATAGACTTGTCAATACGGGTTATTTCCTGGTACACAATCCGTCCGGCACCAATATTCAAATGTCCCACTTCGGAGTTGCCCATCTGTCCTTCAGGGAGGCCTACGGCTTCTCCCGATGCTTCCAGCATGGTAAAGGGGTAGTTTTCCTGGAAATAATCCATGTTGGGGGTATGCGCCCGGGTCACGGCGTTACCTTCTTCCTCCCGGGAGCATCCCCAGCCGTCCAGTATCATGAATAAAACAGGATCTGGTTGTTTCAATTTAACCGGCCTCCTGTGCTGCTTTGATCAGTTCCAGGAAAGAATCCGCCTTAAGGCTGGCGCCTCCCACCAGAGCTCCCTGTATCTCCTCCAGGGCCACAAACCCGGCTATATTGTTGCTTTTAACGCTGCCACCGTAAAGGATCTGCAGGCGGCTTCCCATACCCTTGCTTATTTCATCCACTGCCTCCCGTATGGTCCGGGAGGCCTGGGCGGCGTCTTCCGGATAGGCCGCTTTCCCGGTTCCAATAGCCCATACCGGCTCATAAGCAATTACCACCCGGGACAAACTGTCTGCTGTAATCTCCTTCATGCCCTGTTTAATCTGCCTCTGGAGCACTTCTTGGGTTTTACCCGATTCCCGTTCTTCTTCCGTTTCTCCCACGCAAAATATGGGAATGAAGCCGTGTTCGAGGACCAGCCGGAGTTTGCCATTAATCATTTCGTCAGTTTCCCCAAAAATGTGCCGCCTCTCCGAATGCCCGAGTATAACATAACGAACGTCGGCATCTTCAAGCATAAGCGGAGAGATCTCACCTGTAAAAGCACCTTCTTTTTCCCAGTGCACATTCTGCGCCCCCAGGGAAAAACTTTCCTGAGAATACTTTTCGTGCGCCGTATAAATGGAAGTAAAAGGAGGGCATACCACTACCTCAACCCCATCTTTTATTTTACCGCTCCCGGAATGAAGCTCTTGAAGAAAATCCATTGTTTCCGGCACGGTCTTGTGCATCTTCCAGTTTGCTGCAATAATCATCTTAAAAAACCTCCTCCTTCTTCTCTTAACTGCAATTATCTTTATCTTTTGACAAACAGGTAAAAACACAGTTAACTACCTGCCCAAAGTATTACCGTGGTAGTATGGCAGTTCGCCCCACCCGAAAAGGCAGGCACTCCCAAATAAAAAACAAGGTACCGCTTAACAAAGCGGCCTCCAAACCCAAAACAAACCCGGCCAGTGCCTGCCTTAAAAACATGCCTCTTTATTCCTTTTGGTACTGTTTGACTTTCCCGGGGGTTTCCGCTCTATTATTCGAGCTTTGGGTCTTACTGGAAAGGGCTTCTATCCCCGGCAAACTACCTTTTTCCCAGAACTCCAGGGTAGCGCCTCCGCCGGTGGAAACGTAGTCCACCCCTTCCAGTAGACCCACTTTTTCAAAGGCCGAGACGGTGTCCCCTCCCCCGAGCAGCAAGTAGGCTTCACTCTCCACCGCAGCCCGGGCCACTCCTTCCGTGCCCCGGTGAAAAGGAGGAACTTCAAAGACTCCCAGCGGACCGTTCCATACCACCAGGGAACTACTGCTGAGCACATCTCCGAAAACCTGCACTGTTTTTGCGCCTATGTCGGCGGCTTTTTCTCCTTCCGGTATCTCTTCCACGGGAACTTCCCGGACAGAAGCTCCTTCTTCTATTTCCCGGGCTACCACCAGGTCGTGCGGAAGATAAAGCTTGCACCGGTATTCTTCAAGCTGTCCCAAAAGCTGCCGGGCGTCTTCTACACTGCCCGCTTCATAAAAAGAAGCCCCCAGCGGATAACCTTTGGCCGCCAGGAAAGTGTTGGCCATGCCGCCACCAATCACCAGATTATCGGCAGTTTGCAGGAAGCGCTTTATTACTCCTACCTTGTCGGAGACTTTGGCCCCGCCCAATACTACGGTAAGTGGACGCCGCGGGTTTTCCAGGCATTCCTGCAGAGTATCTATCTCTTTTTCCAACAGAAAGCCGGCGGCCGACGGAAGGTGAGCCGCAATCCCGGCAGTAGAGGCATGGGACCGGTGCGCAGTGCCAAAAGCATCGTTAACGAATACATCTCCCAGATTGGCCAGTTGTGCTGCCAGCAGGGGGTCGTTTTTCTCTTCCCCCGGCTCAAAACGAACGTTTTCCAGAAGCAGGACTTCACCTGCAGCAAGATTCCATGCTGCTTGCTGTGCTTTTTCTCCCGATATATCGTCTACTTTATGTACGTTTACCCCAAGCAAACTTTTAAGTTTCCGGACTAACGGATCCAGCCTTAGCTCTTCTTTTACCTGTCCCTTGGGTCTACCCAGGTGGGTCAGTAAAATCACCCGGGCATTCCTGTCGAGAAGGTAACGCAGGGTGGGGAGAGAATATCTTATTCTGGTGTCATCCTGCACTTCACCGTTCTTCAGGGGAATATTAAAATCTACCCGAACTATTACCTTTTTATCATTCACGGGCAAATCCCGCAGGGTTAAATTTTGCAACTGTATTCACCTCGTTAATAAATTTACCCATACATAAATTTACCTTTATTCGGATAATTATTCGATAATAGCGGGTAAAATCCTTTAAATTTATTGCTTTTTACAGCTGCCGGGAAATCTCCTCCAGCTTACGGAAACGGTGGTTGATCCCGGATTTTCCCACGGGAGGGTGAAGCATCTCTCCTAACTCCTTTAATGACGCCTCCGGGTGGCTAAGTCTGAGGCGTGCTACTTCCTGCAGATTCTTCGGCAGCTTATCCAGACCCATGGTCCGGTCTATTTTTTCTATAAACTCCACCTGATTCCTGGAAGCCTGGAGGGATTTATCCAGGTTGGCCGTCTCGCAGTTAACTACCCGGTTAACCTGGTTACGCATACTGCGGAACACCCGCTGGTTTTCCATCTGGAGAAGAGTATTGTGGGCACTGATCAGACGTAAAAATTCCATGATGGAATCGGCTTTTTTAATATAGATATAATAACCGTTTTTACGCTCCCTGACTCCCGCTTCTAATCCAAACTTACTCAAAAGCTCTTTTAAGGTAAGAATATGCCTTTCGTACTCCGAAAACAACTCCAGGTGGTACCCCGACCGGGGAGAACTCAAGTAGCCGGATGCCATAAACGCTCCCTTCAAGTAGCTGCGCCGGCAGCACCGGGGCAAATCTAGAACATTTACATAATGAATATCTATTTCACCACGCCCTCCAAGGGAGGCATTAATGGCCTGCAGCACTTTTTTAGCCCTGGACATATCCTCCAGGCGAAGTATAAAACAGGAGTAGTCCAGCCGGCTTCCCTTGCGGTAAATTACCCGGGGGGAAGAACCAGCCTGTTTTTTCCACGAGGCAAAAAAATACCTGGCCACGGGCGCCTCTTCTACTACCACGTGAAAGGCGGTCTTGCGGTTACTGATGTTCACGTAACCTTTAAAGTGCAGGAAAGCAACAAGTTCTGCACTGGCGCAGCAGTTTTTTTCTGCCGTTTTTCTGCAAAGATCGCTTTTTACTTTGCTGTTAAATGATTCCGGCGAAAAGGGCACTGGAATCACCTTCCTCTACTCAGAAAATACCCCTTTACTGCACCCAATTTTACTCTTTTACTTCCCTCCCCCTACCGGGGGGAGGGTCAGGGTGGGGAGATGCTACCCGAAAACACCCGTAGTTATATGAAATGTCCTCAAACCTTATGAAGGTCGCGGTGCTCTACACTTAACTGGAAACCTTTTTTCTGCAAATCTCCGGCCAGCTTTTCCGCTATGGCTACCGAGCGGTGTCTCCCGCCGGTACACCCCACTGCAACCACCAGGTGACTCCTCCCTTCCCTCACGTAATGGGGCAGTAGGAATTCCATGAAATCCAGCAGTTTTTGAAAAAACTTGTGTGTTACCGACCACTTCCACAGGTACTCGTAAACCCGGCTGTCGTTGCCCGGCAGGGAACGCAAATGTTCCACATAGTGTGGATTGGGCAGAAACCTGACGTCAAAGACCAGGTCCGCATCGGTAGGGATGGAATACTTGTAACCAAAGGAAATAAGGGAGACGTACAGGTATTCTTCCCTCCGGGCAGAAGAGTACAGGTTGAATATTTTTTCTTTGAGGCTTCCGGGGGTCAGGGAAGAAGTGTTGATGACGTTGTCGGCTTTACCCCGGATCTCGCTCAGCACTTCTTTTTCTTTTTTGATAGATTCAATTATGGGTCCACCATCCGCCAGGGGGTGTTTTCTCCTGGTTTCTTTGAACCGACGCACCAGCACTTCTTCGTCGGCCTCCAGGAAAAGTATCTCGTATTCCAGCCCCATCTCTTCCAGCTTATCCAGCGCTTCAAAAAGGTGAGTAAAAAACTCCCCGCCGCGAATATCGGATACCAGGGCTACCCGGTCTATTTTGCCCCCGGACTGCATACACATCTCCGCAAACTTGGGAATAAAAGTTGGGGGAAGATTGTCCACGCAGAAATACCCCAGATCTTCCAGGAATCCCACGGCGTTACTTTTTCCCGCTCCGGAAAGGCCCGTAATAAGCAAAAACCTCATTTGCTGCATAACACTTCATTCCTTCCCAGCTTCTTTATTTAAAGTGGTTGTAGCTGCGTTCCGGTTGAAGGGGGCTTTCCTCCCCGTCCCCTGTCACCAGCACGGCTCCCCGGTCCGCATCAACAATCTCTCCTATAATGGAGACCTGTGCCCCGGTTTTCCCGGCCACGGTATCCTGTAAATAAGAAACGTTCACTTCCGGGGCCACGGTGAACAGCAGCTCGTAATCTTCTCCGCCGTAAAGCATCCATTCCTCCAGAGATTTTCCCGTTGAGCGGGCCAGCAAGCCCGCTTCTTCCAGGCAGGGCAAGCGAGATAGTTCCACCCTGGCTCCCACCCGGCTGGCGGAACATATACCGCTTACTCCCGCTGCCAGGCCGTCACTCAGGTCAATCATGGCCTTTACCGGGACCCGGCGCAGTTGAGAAGCTTCCAGGTAGCGGGGCCGGGGACGCAGGTGAGAACAAAGCAGCGGCTCTATTTCTTTCCTTTCCGGCAACTCAGGAGAAGGGCTGTTTTGAAGCCAGTAAAGCCCGGCCGCCGAAGAACCCAGCACTCCGGTAACCGCCAGAAGATCGCCCGGGGAAGCCGAGGAACGGTAACATAATTCTTCCCCGGCGGCTTCTCCCATTATAGATACATCTACTACCGTAATGGAAGAAGAGGTGGTATCACCACCCACCAGGGCTATTCCCGCCTCCCTGGCCAGGGAAATCATGCCCCGGTAAAACTCTTCCCAGAATTCCAGGGGCGTTTCCGGGGGCAAAGCCAGGGAGACCATGGCCCAGCGGGGAGTTCCCCCCATGGCAGCAACATCGCTTATATTTACAGCCAGGGCCTTGTAACCCAGGTCACGGGGTGAGGTATAAGCCAGGTCAAAATGTCGACCTTCAATCAGCATATCGCATGAGCTTACCAGAAGGCTGGAAGGGTTAACTTTTAAAACAGCCGCATCGTCTCCCGGTC
>CAYODA010000056.1:0-11037 GCA_964402625.1 uncultured Syntrophomonadaceae bacterium
AACTGTCTGCTGTAAATCGATAATATAGATACCGTTTCTCTCCGTAAAAATGTACTTTTTCATCTTGGGGTTCCATCTCCTGGTCTGGTGACCGAAGTGTACCCCTGCTTCTAATAGCTGTTTCATGGTTACTACTGACACTCTTATCTCTCCTTTTTGTGTTGGTTTTACCTCCGCTTTTTTCATCTTTTTGCGGGACTTGTTTAAAGCACCCCCGGCAACAATCAAAAAGCGTGAGTAATCGAGCGATTAATGCACCATGAGTAGTATAGCATAGTTTTTTTTAACTAGCAATATTAACATATTATGTAAATAAAAATAGAGTAATTTAAAAAATTACTCTATTTTTAACCTGTATACATTTCTGAAACAAAAGTTATGGTTCACGCTTTAAGCAGATGTCTGGCTCTTCTTCAAATACTCTAATAGATACGGGTTCAGGACCTTTATGTAAGTCCCTTTCATTCCCAGCGAACGTGATTCTATTACTCCTGCACTTTCAAACTTGCGCAGCGCGTTAACAATCACAGACCTGGTAATACCCAGCTGGTCGGCTATTTTACTTGCTACCAGGAGTCCTTCATTGCCTCCCAGCTCTTCAAAGATATGTTCAACTGCTTCCAGCTCGGAATACGACAGTGTGGCTATAGCCAACTGTACCACTGCCTTGTTTCTGGCTTCTTCTTCGATTTTCTCCGCCTTGGAACGAAGTATTTCCATTCCTACCACGGTGGCGCCTGTTTCTGCCAGGATGATATCTTCAGCATCAAAAAGTTCGGCAAAGCGGGCTATCAGCAGAGTCCCCAATCTTTTGCCTCCACCAATAATAGGTATTACCGTGGTTATCTTGTTGGTAAACAGGCAACTCTTGGATTCAAAGAAAACGCAATCGTTCGACTTTTGTCTTAAGTTAACCCTGGCTTCTTCACTTTTGAGGAGAAACCGGTTGTAGTCTTCCGGAAACACTCCTTTCTCCAGCACTTCATTAACCATCAATTCACATTCAAACTCATCCACCAGACTGTATCCCAGAATTTCTCCGGAGCGGTCCGCAATATAGATATTTGCGTTTATTACGCTTTTTAATACCTGGGCAACCTCTCTAAAATCCACATGCTGCCCTGCGGTTTTTTGGAGAATTTTGTTAATACGCCTGGTCTTCTCCAGCAGTGGCGAGGATATCACCGTAAATCACCCTTTCTTTTGGAATTATAATATATATTTACTTAAATCCTTATTTTTAACAATATTTTTTAATTTATTCTGCACGTATTCTTCATCAATTATAACATTCTTTTCTTTGTAATCTGTTGCTTCAAAAGCTATATCTTCAAATATCTTTTCCAGGATAGTGTGCAGCCTTCTGGCACCTATATTCTCCATTTGCTGATTTAGCTCGCTGGCTATTTCTGCTATTTCCTCCATAGTACCTTCTTTAAAAGTCAAATTTATTCCTTCCGTCTCCAATAAAGCAGTATACTGCTTAACCAAAGCATTGTCAGGTTCGGTTAAAATCCTGATAAAATCATCCCGGCTTAAACTTTTAAGTTCAACCCTGATGGGAAAACGTCCCTGCAATTCCGGGATTAAATCGGAAGGCTTGGATGCGTGAAAAGCCCCGGAAGCAATAAAAAGAATATGATCCGTTTTAACCGGTCCGTACTTGGTCATAACCGTAGAGCCTTCCACAATGGGGAGGATATCCCTTTGAACTCCCTCTCTTGATACATCAGTTCCTCTGTCCCCGTCTTTTCCAGCCACTTTATCCAATTCATCTAAAAAAACAATACCGAGCTGTTCGGTCCTGTTTACTGCTTCACTGGATACTGCATCCATATCAATCATATTTTGAGCTTCTTCCTGTTGCAGGATCTCACGGGCTTCGTGAACTGTTACTTTCTTTTTTCTTTTTTTATTCGGTAGCATGCTTCCAAAAAGATCCTGAAGATTTACACCCATTTCTTCCATGCCCTGGCCCGAAAAAACTTCCATCATGGGTGGCCGCTTATCTTCAACTTCAATTTCCACAATTTCTTCTTCTAAAAGCCCCTTTTGCAACCTTTTTCTTATCAACTCCCTTTCTTTTTTTACCTGTTCCACCCTTCTCTGGTATTCCTCTTCCTCGTAATCTTCTTCATTGTCAGTGTCGTAAGACGAAAAAAGTATGTTTAAAGGATTACTTTTATTTTTGCTCTTCTTAGGAAAAGGAGCCATTATTTCAATTATTCTTTCTTCTGCCTGTTGGGAGGCCTTGCCTTCCACTTCTTTCATTTTCTCGTTCTGAACCATACGCACACTGGTTTCTACCAGGTCTCTTACTATAGATTCAACATCTCGCCCCACATATCCTACTTCGGTAAATTTGGTGGCCTCCACCTTAACAAACGGGGCGTTAACCAGCCTGGATAGCCTTCTGGCTATCTCCGTCTTGCCCACCCCGGTAGGACCTATCATTATAATATTTTTAGGCATAATTTCATCCTGTAAACCAGGATCAAGCAGCCTGCGCCGGTAGCGGTTTCGCACTGCTACCGCCACGCTCTTTTTAGCTTCTTCCTGACCTATAATAAATTTGTCCAGTTCAGCTACTATTTGCCTTGGAGTTAACTCTTCTTTTGGCAAAACCCTTACAACTCCTCCGTTATAATTCTATCGTTAGTGTAGACGCATATATGCGATGCTATTAAAAGAGAGTTCTCTACTATTTCTGTTGCAGAAAGCCCGGTATGTTCCAGCAAAGCCTTGGCCGCCGCATGAGCGTACGGTGCTCCCGACCCCACGGCGGCTATATTGTCATCGGGCTCTATAACTTCACCGCTTCCGGAAACAATTAAGAGATTCTCCCGGTCGGCAGTTACCAGAAGAGCTTCCAGCCTCCTTAAAACCCGGTCGGTGCGCCACTCCTGCGCAAGTTCCACCGCAGCCCTCAAAATATTTCCTTGATAACTTTCCAGCTTTGCCTCAAATTTTTCAAAAAGGGTAAGGGCATCGGCTACAGAACCGGCAAACCCGGCAATTACTCTCTCGTTATACAGGCGCCGTACTTTCCTGGCGCCATGTTTTATTATAGTATTATTTCCCAGGGTGACCTGTCCATCACCGGCTACTGCAACAGAATCACCACGCTTTACTGCAATGACTGTGGTTCCTTTAATAGTCTCTATAACACATCACCTTCTGTATCAAGTAATTGAATAATCTTAAGCCCTGGGATGTGTAGCAGAATAAACTTTCTGCAGCTGATCCCGCGTTATATGGGTATATATCTGGGTGGTGGATACGCTGGAATGCCCCAGCAGTTCCTGCACAGTTCGTAAATCTGCCCCGTTTTCCAGTAAGTGAGTAGCAAAAGAATGGCGCAGGGTGTGGGGAGATATCCCTTCCATATTACTTAGTTTATCCACGTATTTGTTAAAAATCCACCTTATACCCCGGCTGGTAAGAGGAGACCCGATCCAGTTTAAAAAAATTAAATTTTCTTTATTATTATCAACGTAATTTCTCCTGGACAATAAAAAAGGCCGGGAATCTCTTAAGTACTTTTTCAGTGATTCCACTGCCTTGCTCCCCAGCGGCAATATCCTCTGCCGTTTTCCTTTGCCGTGCACTTTTAACTGTCTCTGGCTCAGATCCAGGTCCTCTTCATGTACTGAAGAAAGCTCTCCTACCCGGATTCCACACCCGTACACTGTTTCCAGAATAGCCCTGTCTCTTATACCCAGCAATGTATCCCCCGGGGGCAAACTTAATAAGTTTTCAACCTCCTGGTAATACAAAAAAACAGGTAAATTCCGCGGAACTTTGGGAGTAGCTACATTAGCCCAAACCGGACCGGATACCGCCCCTTCTCTTCGCAAATACCTTAAAAACGAACGGACAGACGATAGCTTCCTGGCAATTGATTTCCTGCTGTAATTTTCCGCTGCCAGGTTGGCCAGGTAATGCCTTAGTATAAATCGGTCAACTTGATGTATTTCAATCCCCAAATCTTTGCAAAAGACTAAAAACTTGGATACGTCTTTTTTGTAGCTTGATATAGTATGAGGGGATGCGTATTTTTCGACAGAAAGGTATTCCAGGTAGCCGTTTAGCCAATTATCCATATCTACCCCCTTTTTTAAATATTAGCACATTGGTAATTCTTATGCAAGCGAGCACAGGGAATTTTTAAGGAATAATTCCAGCGTTTCTAGAGAACGCCTGGCTATCTCTTCCCTTCGTTTTTGTTTTGACATTTTTTTCGAAACAGGTGGAAACATCCCGAAATTTATATTCATGGGTTGAAAACTTTCAGGCCTGGCGCTGGTAATATAATTACTTAAGGCACCTACGGCCGTTTCTGGTGGGAATACCAGCTCCTGCACTCCTTTACTTCTGGCCACTGCATTGATTCCCGCCACCAGTCCCGAAGCAGTGGATTCTATATAGCCTTCCACCCCACTTAGTTGACCGGCCACAAAAACACCCGGTATCCTCAGCAGTTCATAAGCAGAATTCAACAAACGAGGCGCATTAATAAAGGTATTGCGGTGCATCATACCATATCGAACAAATTCGGCCCTTTCCAAACCGGGTATCATTTGAAATACTCTTCTTTGTTCCGGCCACTTTAACCTGGTCTGGAAACCTACCATGTTGTAAAGGGTGCACTCCATATTGTCTGGCCTGAGCTGTACTACAGCGTATGGCTGTTGTTCAAACCGGGGATCAATCAAACCCACCGGCTTTAAAGGACCAAAAAGAAGCGTGTTACTTCCCCTGGAAGCCAGTTCTTCTATGGGAACACAGCCTTCAAAAAACTTTTCTTTTTCAAAATGGTGAGGGATGAACCTTTCTGCCTGTACCAGTTCATTCCAAAATGCTTCGTACTGCTCCCGGTTCATGGGACAATTAATATAGTCTTCAGATTCCCGGTCATAGCGAGAACTCTTAAAAACAATCTCGTAGTTGATTGATTCAGAGGTAACAATTGGCGCAGCGGCATCATAAAAATACAGGTAATCTTCACCTGTCCGCCTCCTGATTTCTTCCGCGAGTGTATTTGAAGTCAGTGGTCCGCTGGAAATAACCAGGGGCCTGAATTCCGGTATCTCTTTCACTTCATCCCGGTTAACTTCAATTAAAGAGTGCTCCTCGATTCTCTCCGTAATCATTCTGGAGAACATTTCTCTATCCACGGCCAGTGCCCCGCCTGCAGGAACCTCTGACTGTTCAGCACAGCTCATAATTAATGAATCAAGCCGCTTCAGTTCTTCTTTGAGAAGCCCGGCTGCGTTGGTCAGCGATCTAGCCCGCAAGGAATTACTGCATACCAGCTCTCCCAGTTGCCCGGTAAAATGCGCAGGAGTCATTTGCCCGGGGCGCATTTCCCATAAAGATACACGGGCACCCCTCCGGGCTGCCTGCCAGGCAGCTTCCGAGCCTGCCAACCCTCCTCCTATAATCATTACGTCTGCCTGCATGGCGCTATCAACCACCTTTACCCGACTTTACTGTGCCTTCACTGGGAGCCTTGTAGGAGCACTCCGGACTTCCACATTCTTTGCCAGCGTTTTTTTTCCTTCCCTCTATCATAAAGTGGCCGCATTCGGGGCATTCTTCTTGCAAAGGCTTCTGCCAGATGGAGTAATCACACTCCGGGTAATTACTGCATCCGTAAAACACTCTTCCTTTTTTGGTTTTCCTGACTACCAGTTCTCCACCATCCTTGGGACATTTGACGCCGGTCTCCGCGTTAATATTTTTGGTAAATTTACAATCCGGAAAACCGGGGCAGGCCAGAAATCGCCCGAATCTACCGTGTTTATAGACCAGATTTCTACCGCAGTGAGGACATGTCTCCTCGCTGGACTCTTCTTCAACTTCCACCTGTTTCATCTGTTCTTCCGCTTTCTTTAAGTGCTGCTCAAAAGAGTTATAAAACTCGCGCAACACTTCCATCCCGTCCATTTTTCCCTCTTCCACGTAGTCCAGCTTATCTTCCAGCCTGGCTGTAAACTCTACATCTACCACATCCGGAAAATATTCTTTTAGCAAGCCTACCACTATTGTACCCAGTTCCGTGGGCTTAAAAGCCCGGTTCTCTTTAACCACATAACCACGGGCCTGTATGGTTTCTATTATAGGCGAGTATGTGCTGGGTCTTCCTATACCTTTTCTCTCCAGGGTTTTAACCAGGGAGGCCTCGTTGTAGCGTGGAGGTGGCTGGGTAAAATGTTGTTCCGGCAATAGTTTTATCAAATTCAGGTCTTCTTTTTCTTCCAGCGGTGGTAGCATTACACTCTCATCCCTGTTTCTATCACGGTACAACAGAAGAAAACCGGGGAACTTTACCTGGCTCCCGGTGGCTCTCAACAGATATTCTCCGGCCTGGATATCCGCCCGGACCTGGTCAATAATTGCAGGGGACATCTGGCTGGATACAAACCGGTTCCATATCAACTTGTACAAGCGGTACTGGTCTCTGGATAGCTTGGATTTTATCTCATCCGGCTCCCGCTTAACCGAGGTGGGGCGTATGGCTTCATGAGCATCCTGGCCTTTTTTGGAAGAGAATTTGTTGGGCTCAGCTGGACGGAAATCTTTACCATATTTTTGCTCTATCAGTGTCAGGCATTCCTTAACAGCTTCCTGGGATACCCTTACTGAATCCGTTCTTATATAGGTAATAAGGCCTTCTTCCCCGCTGCCCAGGTTTATCCCTTCATACAGCTGTTGTGCTACCCGCATGGTTTTACCGGTATTAAAAGAAAGCTGCTGGGAGGCTTCCTGCTGCAGGGTGCTGGTGGTAAAAGGAGCCACCGGCTTTCTTTCCCTCTGTTTCTTGCTTACTTCTTTTACCACGTAGCTTTGTTCTTGCAGGTATTTAACCACCCGGTCGGCTTCTTCCTGGCAGGAGATTTTAATTTTTTTACCCTCCTGCCTTATAAGGCGGGCCTGAAAGCTTTCAAATCCTTTTTTTTCTAGCTCTGCATCTACTGTCCAGTATTCTTCCGGGATAAACTCTTCGATTTCTTTTTCCCGGTCGCAAATTAACCTTACCGCCACGGACTGGACTCTTCCGGCACTCAGCCCTTTTTTTACTTTTTTCCAAAGCAAGGGGCTAATTTTATAGCCCACGATTCTATCCAGTATCCTCCTGGCCTGTTGGGCTTCTACCCGGTTCTGGTCAATATACCCGGGATTTTTTACTGCATTCTTGATGGTATTCTTGGTTATTTCATTAAATTCCACCCTTTTGGGGTCACTATCAAGTTTCAAAGCACTGCTCAAGTGCCAGCAGATAGCTTCTCCTTCCCTGTCCGGGTCAGCTGCCAGAAAAACACGATCCACCTTTTTACTGGCTTCTCTTAAAGATTTTAAGATTTCTCCTTTGCCCCGGATAGTTATATATTTTGGCTTAAAATTGTTTTCAACATCAATGCCGAACTGGCTCCGGGGAAGATCTATCAGGTGTCCCATGGAAGCCTTGACTTGATAGTTTTTCCCTAAAAACCTTTTAATTGTCTTTGCTTTTGCGGGAGATTCAACTATAATAAGATAACTCTCTTTCAAGAACCACAAACCTCCTTCCGGTAAGCAATGCCGGATACGCTACTGGCACCGGCTAACTTCTTAAAAAATATTTTCCCGGCAGCTGCTTAACCCATCCCTTGAGCTCCAGGTTTAATAATATGCTTCCCACCCGGGAAGCTGAAAAACCGCTCTTTTCAATAATGCTGTCTATGTGCAACGCATCATAAGGCAACACTGCAAGGACCCCTTCTTCATCTTCGCTTAGCTCCACAGCAGTCCCGGTATCTCCTCCCAACTGCAGTTTCTCTTCAGTGCTCCCGGTTATAAATTTGATTTCTTCAAGCACATCATCAATGCCTTCCACCATCCTGGCTCCTTCCTTAATAAGCTTATGGCACCCTTTACTGTAGGGGCTACGTACACTTCCGGGAACGGCAAATACCTCTCGCCCCTGTTCCAGGGCGTAATCGGCAGTTATTAAAGCCCCACTCTTTTCCGGGGCTTCTACCACTACTGTTCCCAGACACATACCGCTTATTATACGGTTTCTCCGGGGAAAATTATAAGAAACAGGTTCGGTCCCCAGTGGAAATTCCGAAACCACCACTCCCTGATTTTTAATGGATGTGTATAAGCCCTGGTTTTTGCGAGGGTATACCACATCCGCGCCTGAACCCAATATCGCTATGGTTCTTCCTTTTTGCAGTGCCCCTTTGTGGGCAAAAGAATCAATTCCCAGGGCCATTCCACTTACTACGGTAACACCCCTGGCAGCCAGCTCCCTGCCCAGCTCATAAGCAATCTCCTGCCCGTATGAAGTACATTTTCGGCTTCCCACAATGGAAATACAAACTTCTTCCGGTTTTATTTCACCTTTTGCGTACAATATGTAAGGAGCGTCATAGATTTGTTTTAAAAGTTCCGGGTAACGGGAACTATCTTTGGTAATTACCTCAACGCCTGCTTCTTTAACCTTGTTCCACTCTTCTGACACATCAATATTCTTTCTATTCACTACGAATTCTTCAGCTACCTCAACCCACAAGGGAAGACTCTTTAACTGTTTTTCTGAAGCGTGCCATATTTCTTCTGCATGAGAAAAGCGTTCCAGAGCCTGTTCCATTCTCTTGGGACCTATAAAATAAAACTGGTTTAAGGCATTGAGATAAGCTTTTTCCACCACTTTTTCATTCGCTCCTGCAGACAAAAAAGATTAACTCTGGTAATTTTAACGGAAAAGTACCAGCGTTGACAAGAAGTATAGCACATCTAGTTAATTTTAGTAAAGCACACACCTTGTATTTCCTGGTAATTTTTTTCTAAAACATTGATTGTTTAGCTAACTGAGGAAAAACATTGAGTCTGTTCCTTCGTCTCTTTATTTTATTCGATTATCCATTTGTTCATTTAAATGATAGAGAGAACAGGCAGGTGAAAAAAGTAGGAGACAAACAGTAGACATTAGGCAAAAAGTAAATCCCTTTGAAAAACCACCCTGAAAACAAGACATTACCATTTTCATCCTTCTGATAGTCCCCCCGTATTGTGGGGGCATGGATGTCTACTCAGAAAATACGTTTGCTTCTAGCGTCGCTGGGTATTTTCCACCTTCTAGTGATGGCGCCAGCCGGCGCCAGGGTGACTACTCAGAAAATAACTTATATGCTTTCTTGTACCGGGTTGTTGTGTTGCCGGATCCCGACTCAAATCAGTCATTAAGCCAAATCTCGGGATACTATCTGAAAACACAACAACCCTGCGTTAGCTAAGAAAACATTTTCGTCTTTCTAGTGGTGGCGCTGCGCCAGTTAGCTCCGGTGACTACTCCCAAGAGTGAAGGCAAAGGAGCTCCAGCAACTGCTGGCTTTTCTCCATGTCTTCCCGGTCTACCATTTCAGAAGGGGTATGGACGTAGCGGCAGGGTATGGAGAGCACCCCGGAAGGCACTCCTTCACGACTCAATTGGATAGCTCCTGCATCTGTCCCACCTCTCTCCAGAACTTCCCTTTGACATGGTATATCATGGCTTTCCGCCAGTTGAAACATCACCTCACGCACTTTGGCGTGTGATATCAAAGAACTATCCTTTATCTTTACAGCAGGGCCTTTACCCAGGGAAACATCCATTACAGGGGCTTTAGGTGTATCCCCTACCCTGGTAACATCCACTGCCACGGCATAAGAGGGCTCCAGTCCGTAAGCCGCAGTTCTGGCTCCGCGCAGTCCCAGTTCCTCCTGTACGGTAAAAACAAAAGCTACCTGCCGGGGCAATACCCGGGGGAGCTTTTTAATGGTTTCAATGAGCACCGAGCAACCTGCCCGGTCATCCAGTGACTTGCCCAGATAACGTTCTCCCAGGTCCCGGAACTCCTGGTCGTATACGGATACATCTCCTACGCTGACCTTTTTTTCAGACTCTTCCTTGCCGCTGCATCCTATATCCATATATATCCTGGACCAGTCAATTTCCTTTAGTTGATCTATTTTTTCGTGGTGCACCGTGCCACAGGTGCCGTTGGCAAATACGAATCTCTGCCCTACCAGAAGGTGAGGAGCTACTCCGCCCACGCGGCCTATGCGTAAAAAACCGTTGTCATCTATCTGAGTAACCATTAATCCCAGCTCATCCATGTGTGCCGCTACCATGAGGCCAGGATCACTGCCCCGGCGAATGGCAACAAGGTTGCCCAGGGGATCGACATATATGGTATCCACGTGCTCTTTAATTTGCTCTTCAATATATTTACGAATATTGTCTTCCCGGCCCGACGGCCCGTAAATACCTGTCAACTCTCTTAAAAGTTCATCTATCAAAGAGAAGCCCCTCCTTGTGAACTTGGATTTTCCCAGGACTCAAACAGGGCGAATCCTTTTTTTTCTACTACCCGGAGAAAATATTCCACCAGCTTTTGAGTATGATAAATATCCTCTTTATTTACAACGGAGCAGGGTGAATGTATGTAACGGGCGGGTACCGATACTACTGCGGACCTGACACCTCTCCTGGACAGGGATATGGCACCGGCATCTGTACCTCCCCCGGTAAAACTGCGAAACTGGAAAGGTATACCGTTTTCCCGGGCCAGGCCGGTAAGTACTTCAAGCATCTTCGAATCAACTACCACCGTGGCATCCATAATACTCAAGACCGGTCCTCCCCCCAGGGTGGAAACCTGCTCGTGCTCCTCAGAACCAGGCACATCCGAAGCAGAAGTTGTTTCCAGTATCAAGGCAAAATCAGGTTTCATGGTGTAACCGGCAACTTGGGCTCCCCTTAACCCGGCTTCTTCTTGCACAGTGAATGCGGAAAGAAAAGGAGGCATTTCCCTGTTTTTTAGCAGGTCAGCCAGTATGGCACATCCCACCCGGTCATCCATGGCTTTACCTTTATAAATCTTCTCTCCTGCTTCCTGCAGGGGGGAATTGAAAGCAGCGTAATCACCGGGCTTTACTTTTTTTTGAGCTTCTTCCTTACCGCTGCACCCTATATCAATATACAGCTGATCAACCTCAACATTTTTC
>CAYODA010000057.1:0-10986 GCA_964402625.1 uncultured Syntrophomonadaceae bacterium
TGGCGGCGGAAGGAGATATGCTGCGCCTTACCTTTGAACTGGACAAAATTTTTTCTTACATGGAAGATGAAACGGTGGCCATAACCCCGGAAATAGTAGATGAACTGGTTACAAGCAATCCCCGGGGGAATATTTTTGTGCTGGTGGACGCTCTGGGAGAGGGGGATCTCTCCACGGCGTACCTTCAGCTGCAGGCACTTTATGCCCTGGGAGAGCCCCCGCTGAAAATACTTTTCATGATCGTGCGACACTTCCGCCTGCTTCTTTCGGCGCACTCTCTCTGCCGAAAAGGATACACCTCCCGTGAACTCCCCGGGATGCTGCAGGTCCATTCATTTGTGGCAAGGAAGCTAGTCTCCCAGTCCGGCAGGTTTACCGCCTCTGAACTGGGCGAGGTGCACCGGTTGTTGCACCGGGCTGACCTGGAAATCAAGACCGGTCGGCTGGACCCCTACCGCGGGCTGGAACTCCTGGTGGGAGAGCTCAACTCGGTTGGTGGCAGGAAACAGGAAAACAAAGGTGGTTAAAAACATGAATCTGGGAATTATAGGCTGTGGATACATCGGAAAGACCCTGGCCCGGGCCGTTGCCCGGGGAAAAATAAAAGGAAAACTCCAGGTGGTTACCGCACTAAACCCCGGAGACAGGGAAAATGTTGCCCGGGAACACGGATGTGCGGCGGTGGAAAGTTTTGCGGAGTTTAAAAACTATCCCCTGGACCTGGTAGTAGAAGCTGCCTCCCAGGAGGCGGTGCGTCAGTACCTGCCTTCCATTCTGGAACACGGCTGGGATGCGGTAGTAATGAGTACGGGGGCATTTGCCGACGAAGATTTCTGCAGTAGTATGATGGAGCTGGCCCGGGCAAACGGAGTCAGTGTATACCTGCCTTCCGGGGCCATAGGGGGCCTGGACCTGCTGGCTGCTGCCAGGCAGGGACGCCTGGACCGGGTACAGCTTACCACCACGAAGCCGCCTTCCAGCCTGGAGCAGGCGGAAAGCAGTGGGGCGGATAAGGAAACTATAGATGAGCCTAAAGTACTATTTGAAGGGGAAGCGAGGGAAGCAGTACGCCTTTTCCCCCGGAACATAAATGTAGCAGCCGCCCTCTCCCTGGCCGGCCTGGGAGCAAGACACACTAACGTAAAAATAATTGCCGACCCGGGGGTAGAGCGCAACATACATCAGGTAGAAGCCGAAGGGGATTTTGGAAGTTTTAAGCTTACCGTGGAAAACATGCCCGCCCCCGACAACCCCGGCACCAGCTACCTGGCTTCTTTAAGCGGAATAGCCCTGTTGGCAGGACTGTGTGAGAATGTAAGAGTAGGTACCTAGGAAACTCCGCGGCGGCCTGGAAGGTAACCACCCCGGGTGAGCAGCCATAAAATAATTAAATCCCTTCTTCTTTATCACCGAGGAAGGGATTTATGATTATCAAAACCAAAAAATTTTTTCCAGAGAAGTTCCTTTAATTTTGCACGAGGCCGCGAGGTATTATAATTAACGCTCTGTTAATGCGCTTTTTTATTTAAACCTGTTAAAAATTTGGGAACACATTGGCAAGCTTGATAAACTTAACCTGTTTTTTCTTGCTGCTGATAATTGAATTTCCGCATCAGGTACGACTTTTTACGTGCCGCGGTGTTCTTATGCAGTATGCCCTTGGCAGAAGCTTTATCGATCATTTTTACAGCGTCCCGCAGCATTAAACGGGAGTGTTCCTGGTCTCCTTTGTTAAGGCTATCTTCAAAATTCTTTATAGCTGTTTTCACCCTGCTCTTGATAGCCTTGTTGCGGAGTGTGCGCTTGGGTATCTGCCTGGCTCTTTTACGTGCGGAAGAAGTATTGGCCAACGTTTTCCACCTCCTCTGATCTCCTACCTGTGTTCTTAATGACCCTAAAGATTTTACCATTTAAGCATGGCTAATGCAAGGGGAGCCGCTCTTCTTTTTCAATCTCAAAAGAAGTTTTACGCCTTTAGAAGGCATATTTACAAACTATATGGTTATGCTAAAAACGTCAATCAATTCGCGAACAGAGGAGGTCTGAAAATGCTGCTTGGTTTGGTAATTCGTTTTGTAGTGTCGGCAATAGTTTTAATGCTGGTGAGTTTGATCCTGCCCGGTTTTGCTACCATGGGCTTCGGGAATGCCTTGCTTGCAGCGGTAGTAATTGCTGTCCTGGGTTACCTGGTGGAACTGGTTTTTGGCAAGAATGTTACCCCCCAGAACAGGGGAGTAGTAGGTTTTATAACTTCCGCGGTTGTAATCTACCTCTCCCAGTTTGTGGTCCCCGGTATGCAGATCAGTATAATCGGGGCGCTTCTGGCTGCCATAGTGATCGGTGTGGTGGATATATTCGTCCCCACGGAAATCAGGTAAGAACCCACCGAACCTGGATTTTAAGAACTTGTTTAAAAACTTAAAGCTAGAACTTGAGATGAGGGGGAGATTCATCTGTCCTGTACGGAAAATCACCGGGACGGTTACGTTCCTCACCTGGAAATACGCACCGACCTGGCGGTGGAAGCAAGGGAAGAAGTAGAAAAACAGGAAGATAGAAGGATTCCCGGGTTGGAAACTGAAACCGCCCGGGATGACGGCATTACCATTAACAGGGTGCATATTGCAAGCCAGGAAGCATCCAGGCGCATGGGGAAGCCTCCCGGGAGGTATATAACCCTGGAAGCTCCTGAACTGCGGAACAAAGACGTGAAGACGGAAGATAGGCTTAGCGTACTGTTAAGCAGGGAAATTGCCCGGATTGCCGGCCTGGAAGATGAAGCCGAAATGAAAGTAATGGTAGTGGGCCTGGGTAACTGGAATGTTACCCCGGATGCCCTGGGCCCCAAGGTCGTAGAAGATCTGCTGGTTACCCGTCATGTTTTTGAGCTAAACCATGACAAAGGAATGTTTTCGGAGGGATTTCGTTCTGTAAGCGCATTTTCGCCGGGTGTTATGGGGGTTACGGGAATAGAAACAGGAGAAATAATTCACAGTATTGCTTCCAGTACCAATCCAGGCCTGATAATAGCCGTGGACGCCCTGGCGGCTTACCGGCTGGAGAGGCTCCACACTACCGTGCAGATTACCGACACGGGTGTAATACCGGGCTCGGGGGTGCAGAACAGCCGCCTGGGCATAAACCGGGAAACCCTGGGTATTCCTACTATAGCAATCGGCGTTCCCACCGTGGTGGAAGCTTCTACCCTTGCCGGGGGTGCCATGGAGGCTATAGCAGAAAGCTACCGCAAAACCAAAGGAGAGAGTGCTCCCCTGGGGATTTTAGGCAGCATGGACTGGGAGGAAAAAAGGGAACTGGTGCGGGAAGTACTGGCTCCTTTTGAAGGTGAAAACTTGATGGTAACACCCAAAGAAATAGACGACTTTGTAGATAATGTCTCCCAGGTTATTGCGGGAGGTCTGAATACTGCACTCCACCCCAAGATGAGTGAAAACGAGGGGGGCAAATACCTGCAGTAGTTTTTGCAGTGCAAACAATTTTCCATCCCCCCGGTCGGGGGGATGGAAAGGTACAGGGAGAGCAGTAGTTCGGCGCCTCATATAGTTAACAAGTAGTTAACAAAAAGCAGAAGAATCAGAGTTTGCAGGCAGGTAAACCCGGAAAGTGCTTCCCTCTTTTAACCGGCTTTCCGCCTCTACCGTTCCGCCGTGCAGCTCCACCAGCTGCTTGGTGATTGCCAGCCCCAGGCCGGTTCCTTTCCTGTTTCGACGCCTCGATTTGTCTACCTTGTGGAACCGCTCCCAGATATAAGGCAGGTCTTCTTCGGGGATTCCTGCCCCGTCGTCTGAGACTTCAAATACCACGTATATTTCCCCGGCATTTTTTTTACTTTCCTCTGCCATCCGGCCTGAAGAAGGTAAACCGGCTGGCTGTCCATCCCGGCTTTCAGCAGGCTGTTTGCCCGGTCCGACGGAAAGATACAGATTTAAACTGATCTTACCGCCTGAAGGCGTGTGCGCTACTGCGTTTTCCAGCAGGTTGGTTATAATTTGATGTACCCGGTCCCGGTCTATTATCAAACAGGGAAGGTCATGTTTCTCATCCATCTGAAGTTCGATATCTTTTTCATCGCAGGAAGGCTTTATACTTTCCATGCTCAGGGCAGCCAGCTCCGCCGGTTCGGCCTCTTCCAGGTAGAGGCTTAGCTCGCCGCTTTCCAGCCTGGATAGATCCAGCAGGTCGTCTACCAGCCGGCTCAAGTGTTCAGAGTTCTCCAATATGATGTGGAGGTATTTATCCTGTTCTTCTTTATCAATAAGCCCGTCCAGCATTATTTCCGTATAACCTCGCATGGAGGAAAGTGGTGCCCTCAGCTCATGAGAAACATTGGCTACCAGGTTACGCCTTAGTTCTTCCAGCTTTTTCTGTGCGTTTATGGTTTTCTCCACCTGTTCCACGGAATAATTAAAAGTATTGGCCAGGTCTTCAATTTCATCATGGGATTTTAAATTAATTTTTTGCCTGAAGTTGCCTGAAGCCATGTTAAGGGCGGCCGTCCTGATTATTTGCAGGGGGTTGGTGATCTTTTTGGCCAACACAAAAGCTACAATTCCCGCCAGTACAGCCCCTATGGCCCCGGCCTGGATAATTAGTTCACTAATGTGATTAAGGGTGTCTTCGATTTCCCCTAAAGGCGCGCTTAAAGTAACCATGCCGTGGGTGTGCAGCTCTTCCGGTTCTTCCCCGCTTTCCGCGGCAGTTTCTTGTTCGATCTCGCCAAAGGTGGTACCGGCATATTCTTCCTGAACCTCGCTGACTATGGGGATAGCCACCAGCAGGCGCTGCATATGGGGACCGTATACTTTCTTGGTGTACTGGTTGCCGGCCAGCACGTGCTCTATTTCCCTTTCTTCCAGCCCCACCTCCTCTTCTTCTATCACCTGGCTGCCGCCTTCTTCATCGGGAGAAATTATAATCAAGGGAGTGCCTTTATTATCGAGCACCCTTATTTTAACTTCCAGCCACTCGGAAAGCTCCCGGGCCGTCTCTTCTACTTCATGTATTTCTCCGTCTTTCATTTTATCTTCCAGTTTTTCGGCTACATCCAGGGCCTGCTCCCTAATCTCTACCTCGCTGGTACCGTAAAAGTAATTTTCCAAAAAGTGAATCAGCAGGAAGCCCATAACCAGCAGGGTGAGAAGTACCACTGCGAAGTGGGAAAATATAAGCTTACTGAAAAGTGAAGGGCGGTATTTTAGTTTTTCTTTCACTTGGAAACCACCTCAAATTTGTAACCTACTCCCCGGACGGTCTGGATGTAAGAATGATTGGCGTTTTTGCTGTCAATTTTGTGGCGCAGTCGTTTAATATGTTCGTCTACCGTGCGAGTGCTTTCCACGGGGGTGTTGTAATCCCATATTCTCTGTAGTATTTCCTTGCGCGAGAAAGCCTTGTTTTTCTGGCGGATCAGCAGCGCCAGCAGTTCGAATTCTTTAGGAGTAAGGAGGAGTTCTTCCCCGTTTATATAAGCTTTGTGGCTATCCAGATCAATTTCCAGTTCGCCTTCCTTGAATTCAGACTGGCCCGGCTGAAAAGTCTCGGTGCGCCGCAGCAGGGCCTTTACCCTGGCGGTTAATTCCCGGGGGCTGAAAGGCTTGGTGAGATAGTCGTCGGCACCCAGCTCCAGCCCCAGGACGCGGTCTACTTCTTCTGTTTTGGCGGTTAACATTATAATGGGCACGTCCCTCATGGGGCTGTTTCTAATCTCCTTGCAAATTTCCCAGCCGTCTTTTTCCGGGAGCATAATATCCAGAATAATAACCTGGAACTCTTCATTCAGTGCCCTTTGAAGTCCCGTATTGCCTTCCAGCTCGGCTTTCACTTCGTACCCTTGTGCTTCCAGGGTTATCCGGACTATATTACAAATGTGTTCGTCATCATCAATAATTAAAATTCTATGACTCAAAACCGGTAGCTCCTTTAAAATATGATTTATGTTTCCTGATTTATTTCGATTATAACAAAAATATCCCGGGCGTGGTATAACCAGCCCGGGACTATGGTGTCAACTTAGTTGCTTTACTGCGTCAACGGTTTGGACTAAAGGTCGTCTTCCATGCCGCCATTATCTGCGGGAGGCTGCTCAACGTCGTCACATCCCATTACTCCCATTGCCCCAACTACCATAAGCAGGGTAAAAAGTGTTGCCAGTGCTTTTTTCATGTTTCTTTTACCTCCTTTACATTTTAATTTGAATGTGGCTTGCCTGGTAAATCTTTTGCTCTTTATTAGCCGCTTTCAATATACTACTTCTACAAGATTTATGTACGTTTCCTTTTTTTAATTCCACCTTTTACTTAAGGTTTAAATAGTTTACAATTTGTTTACAGAATTTAACCTGTTTTCCTTGGTGAGTTTTTTAAAAGAGGTATTGTTTTGTGGGGAGCAACATGGTAACGTGTAATATAATTACAAGGTAGCGAATTTCAAATAATAGATTTAAAAGGGGGTAGGGCTAAAATGACGGCTGACACTGGCCACACTTCTCCCAAAAGAAAGAGAAAAGCTGATCTGGAATTAAATATAGATCGCTGCAAAGAGTGCGGCATTTGTGTAGCTTTCTGCCCCAAAGGAGTATTGGCCCAGAAAGAAAACGGGGAAGTTTATGTTAAAGACGAAGAAAAATGTACTTTATGCGGGAATTGCGAAATATACTGTCCTGATTTTGCAATTACAGTAAAAGAAGCAGGGGGTAGTGTTAACCATGACAGCGACAACAACACCGACCGGGGTGAGCCGTAAACCTCAGCTGTTGCAGGGAAACGAAGCCTGTGTGGAGGGAGCCCTGGATGCCGGGGTCAGGTTTTTTGCAGGGTATCCTATAACCCCTTCTACGGAAATTGCAGAAGGCATGGCCGCCAGGTTGCCCGGGCTGGGTGGCGCTTTTATCCAGATGGAAGATGAAATATCCGGTATGGCGGCGGTTATAGGTGCCGCTGTAGGAGGCATGAAGGCTCTTACCGCCACCAGCGGTCCCGGATTTTCTTTAAAACAGGAAAACCTGGGGTACGCTGCCATGGCCGAAATACCCTGCGTAATAGTTAATGTACAGCGGTTTGGTCCCAGCACCGGCATTCCTACCGCTCCTTCCCAGGGTGATGTAATGCAGGCCCGCTGGGGAACCCACGGGGATCATCCCGTGATAGTCCTTACGCCTTCTTCGGTTTACGAAACTTACTACCTGACCATTACTGCCGTGGATTTCAGCCAGAAATTCAGAACACCGGTAATACTGTTGCTCGATGAAGTGGTGGGGCACATGCGGGAGAAAGTAACCCTCCCGGCCCGCGGCAGGCTAATGGTGGAAAAACAGAAGTTTTACGACATAGAAGAATACAAACCCTTTGACGAGAGGAGCCTGCCGCCGCTGGTGCCTTTTGGTGAAGGTGTCTATTATCATATCACCGGGCTGATGCATGACGAACACGGTTTCCCCACCCGTGACCCCGATGTCACGGTCCGGTTGATGGACCGCCTGCACCACAAGCTTAACGACCACCGGCAGGAAATTGTGATGACCGATTATTCCGGCCACCGGGAACCCCGGGTAGGAATAGTGGCGTACGGGGCTACGGCCAGGTCTGCCCGGGCCACCCTCAAGCAGGCCCACTTTCAAAAACGCTGGCCGGTGGGGCTGTTGACCCTGCAGACCCTGTGGCCTTTTCCCGCCCGGGAGGTGGAGGCTCTGGCTTCCCGCAGTGATATTATCCTGGTGCCGGAAATGAACATGGGGCAGCTGGTAGGTGAAGTAGAAAGGTACAGCCGCGGCAAGGCAGAAGTCATGGGAATAAATCGCTATGACGGGGAAATGATTACACCGAAGGAGATTTTAGAACAGGTTAAAAGGTGGTTAACATGAAAACCCTGAGAGAAGAGTTCTTGAGAAAAAGCAAGCTCCCTCATATATGGTGTCCCGGCTGTGGCAATGGTATTGTGACCGCAGCACTGGTCCGGGCCATTGATAAAGTAGGGTTCGAGCAAAAAGACGTGGCCGTGGTCTCGGGCATAGGATGTTCTTCCAGGGCCACCGGTTACCTCAATTTTAATACCTTGCATACCACCCACGGGCGGGCCCTGGCTTTTGCAACGGGTTTAAAAATGGCGCAGCCCGGTCTTAAAGTATTCGTAGTAATGGGGGACGGTGATGCTACAGCCATTGGAGGAAATCACCTTATACACGCCGCCCGGCGTAATCTGGATCTAAATGCTATCATAGTCAACAACCATATATACGGGATGACCGGCGGGCAGCATTCTCCCCTGACCCCGGAAGGGAAGAAGGCCACTACCGCCCCGGGGGGCACCCTGGAGAGATCCTTTGATATACTGGAACTGGTCCGTTCGGCGGGAGCAACTTTTGGGGCCCGCGGAAGTGCCGCCCAACCGCGGCTTTTGGAAAGGCTAATAGTGAGCGCTTCCCAAAACCGTGGTTTTTCCGTGGTAGAGGCCCTTTCTACCTGCCCGGTTTCTTACGGGCGTCGCAACCGGCTGGGAACCCCGGTAGAGATGCTCCAAGAGTTAAAAGAAAGGTCGGTTTCTCAGGAAAAACTAAGGCAAAAGGAACGGGAAGAGGGGAGCAGTAAAGCCGGTGACGGATCCTCCGAAGGAGAAGAATTAATAGAGAGGGATGAATCAGATATTATCCCGGTAGGGATAATTTACTCCCGTAGTGCCCCGGAATTCACAGAAAGCTATTACAGTATGGTGGAAAAGGAAAGGGGCGGAAATCAAGATCAATAAAACCTGGAGGCAGGCGGATTGATATAGCCGCGAGGAGGAATTATAATGGGATACCGCCAGGAAATTTTGCTTACAGGAGCCGGGGGGCAGGGGCTGATCCTGGCTTCCATCATACTTGCCGATGCAGCGGTAAAAGAGGATAAAAACGTGGTGCAAATGCAGTCCTACGGCCCTGAAGCCAGGGGTGGGGAAAGTATGGCCGGTGTGATCATGGATATAAATATTATTGACTATCCCCGGATAACCCGACCCACGGTTTTGCTCTCCATGAATCAGCAGTCTTTCCACAAGTACATGAAACGGGCCGGCAGCGGATGCCTGGTAATCGTGGATTCCACGCTGGTAGAGGAAGCAGGGGATTGGCCGGTCTATGCCTATCCTATCACCGGCCGCACCCTGGAAGAGCTGGGCCGGGAAATTGTAGCAAACATTGTAGCCCTGGGCGTAGTTAATACTCTGGCGGCCCTGGTCTCTTTTGATTCCTTAAAAGAAAGCGTCCTGGAATATACACCGCAGGACAGTGCTGATTTAAACCTCCGGGCCCTGGAACTGGGACGTCGGCTTTCCGGCTAGTGTGCGGGGGACGTTTTTCTGTACCAAAAAGCGGTACGCGGTAACTATCCTTTTATACTAATGGCGTGGGACACGGGAAATCTACCCGTGTCCCACGCCTTTGCATGGTCCCTGTATTTGTGGCTTCTTCCTTTATAAAACGCCCAAAATTCTGGCTGCCAGGGGTACCCATACTGCTGCTATCAGGACCCATACCAGGGAAGTTATAGCGCCGCTTACGAACATGTCTCCCATGCCGTAATATCTCTGGGAGAAAGTGATCAGGGGCACTGCATCCAGCGGTACCAGCAGGCAGGCACCGCTTAAGAAGGCCAGGGGAACCAGCAGCACTACCACGGGGATACCCATTAATTCGGCCAGCCCGATCAGGGGGGGAGCGGAAATGGCTACAATGGCCGGTCCAATGGGGATGGGCAGTTTAATTACCACCAGGAATATGCCCAGCACTATTAAAAGTAAAAATAAAGGCAGGGCCACAAGGCTGTCCACGAAAAGGTTTAAAAACCAGTCGGCAAGCTCATTTTTCTGGGCGGCCTCTCCTATGGAAATGACTCCGCCGATCATAATTACCGCATTCCAGCTGGCTTCGGTGGCGAATTCATCCCATTCCAGGGCGTTTATTCCCGGCAGGAAGAAGCAGATCATGCCCGCCAGGGCTACTATGGTGAGGTCCAGTATGGGGAACCAGCTTCCTAAAATCCAGAGCACAATTACCGTTCCAACGATAAATAGGACCTTTTTTTCCTGCTTGTCCATCTTCTGAGGAATTTCATCACTGTCCAGGAAGGAATTAATCACGGACTGGTCCAGATTTTCCGGTTTAAATAACTTTATTAGCACATACCAGCAGAAAGGTAGAACCAAAAGGGTAATAGGCACCCCGTAAACCATCCACTCCAGGAAGCTAACCTGGTAGCCCGCGCCGGTGATGTATTCCAGGGTAAGCACGTTAATGGAGCTTCCCGCCGGGGTCATCATCCCGCCTATCATCCCGGCAAAAGGAATGGAGATCATGATTACTTTACCGAACTTGAGCCTCTGGTTGTCTACTTCTATTTTGGCGAGGATGCCCAGGGCCAGTCCCATGAAAAGAGCTGTTACCGGGACGTTGGACATGAAGGCTGAGAGCACCGCAGTGCCCACCATGAAAGAGATAATAACTTTGTTGGTGTCATTACCGGCGAAAAGCAGCAGCCTTTTAATCAAGCGCTGGGCCAAATATGTCTTTACTATGGCCAGTGAAATGGCAAAGGAGGCCAGAACGAAAAAAACCACCGAACTGGCAAAATTGTCGAATGCTTCCCCCAACCCGGCAACCCCGTAAACGGGTTGGAGTATCATTACCAGCAGAGCGGTTACACCCAGCGGCATTACTTCCAGTATCCATAAAATCAATCCTGCCGCTAAAATGCCCAGTGTATTGTAACCCATTTCTGTAAGGCCCCACTGGGCGGGTGGTGAGGTAAACGCAGTGATAATAAGGATTATTACTGCCAGGCTTAAACCCGCTGTTTTTTTGTTCATGAACCGATACCCCTTTCAAAAGTTGTCGAGTTTAAATGATGTGACTCGAATACCTTACATCATCAGAGCAATTAAAGAATCATCAGAAATTTTAGTGATAAAAACAGTGATATTATAACTTAATCTTAG
>CAYODA010000058.1:0-10976 GCA_964402625.1 uncultured Syntrophomonadaceae bacterium
AAGAACTTGCCTTTCACATAAAGGGGCACGGGATAGTCTTCGACCCACGGTTAAAAAGCTTGGGAACAATGGAGTTTGCCGAAATTACCAGCCCCAGGGGCGCTCACGTGGCCACCGGAGGCTCCCCGGCTTATTCCCTGGGCCGCCCACTGGAAGACTTCAAAAAACACGCTGAAAGAATGGGGATGCCCGGTGAAGCTTTTCCGAGGGTATTTGCAGGAGATTCTTTTAACGTAGGACGGCTTACCCGCTACAGTGAAGACTGGTGCTCCCTTTTCGACATACTCGGCCTCTGCAACAGGGCTTTTGTCAACCGCTTCTACCACGTAAACACTATTTCCAATCTATACACAGCGCTTACCGGGATTGACAGTACTCCGACAGCACTAATGCACACCGCGGAAAAAGCGTGGAACCTCTGGCGCTACCTAAACTCTAAAACCGGTTTCAGCCGAAAGGATGACTGGCCTCCCCCGTCCTGGTTTCATCCCCTGGAAACCGGGGATAGGGCGTTTCCTCTAAAGGATTACTACCAAACCGGGAATTACACGGAAAAAGACCTGGCCGAGCTTCTGGACGACTACTACGACGAAAGGGGCTGGGACAAAACCACCGGCCACCCCTCCCCGCAAAAACTTGCGGAACTGGGACTGGATTGAAAAAGCAAGATAAAAAGGCCTCCCCACCCCCGGTTATTCTTCCGGAGGAGACAAAATTATTTCCGACATGGACAACCTTGGCCGAGGGCCGGGATTTTGCGCAGGATAGCCTACAGGCAGTAAAGCTGCAATAAACAAATTATCCGTAAGTTTGAGGCGGGCATGAATCCTGTTGTGGTCAAAAGCGCCAATCCAGCAGGTGCCGAGGCCCAGGGAAACCGCGCGAAGAACCATGTGTTCCACCGCGATGTATACGTTGGCCCTGGTATAGGGAATATAACCGGTCAAATTACCGTACTGGGGATTGTTGCTGCGAATCCATTCCACCGCTTCACTCCCAATGTCCTCGTAAACCCCTGCATCCGACAATTCCTGCCTCCTCTGGTTGCGGTGTGCCTCCTGCATCCTGCTCAAATCCCCACAGCAAACCATGATAACAGGGGCCTGCATAATCTGCTTTTGCCTGCCGCAGCATTCTGCAATATAATCCCTCAATTCGGGGTCCCTGATTACCATAAACCTCCACGGCTGCAGGTTGCTCCCGGAAGGAGCCAGCCTGGCTGCCTCCAGCATCTTCTCGATAAGCTCTTCTGGCACATGGTCAATTTTATATTTCCTTATACTACGCCTCTTTTCAATAGCTTCTTTTACAGTAAGCGTGTCTATTTCCAACATTTTTAATCTCTCCTTTATACCAAACTGGGCTGTCTACTTATTGCCTCACAGCCTATGTGCGCATTCTAAGCTCCAGCTTTCCCTGAAACCAATCCCGCCAAAATTATAACCTTCCCTTGCAAAAACCTAAGGAGTAATCCCGGCAAACTAAATCGGAACCACTCCTTAGAACAAGATATTTTGATACTATATATTATTTGATAGTAAAATCTGCCTCATTAAATTCCACCTTTCCTTCGAACTTATCCATCAAAGATTGCCGATACTTTCGGTAATCTTCTATATCAGCAGCAATCCCTGCTTCTTGAAATTTTTGAATGGTTTCTTCTATGGAAGGAGGACATCCCTTGAATTCCACTGGTGTATTTATAAAAGAATTATTTTTATTGGCTTCAATCATACAGTCCCCGTATAATAAAGTCTTTTCATATCCTCCCAGGGAGGTCATTCTTTTACCCGTTAATATTTCCAGGTCTTTTAAAGGAGTCTTTTGGTGAGACAACAATAACATCATCATAAAAATGTTTACCATTCCTGAGCAACCCGCGCAAACCGTGTCGTCAAATTTGGGAAAACGAACGTTTTCTACTCCCATACGCTCAAAGATCGGAGGACCACCATCGTTTTCTAGCCAGGGCCAGTCCCACTTTAGCGGAACAGTCACTGCTTCTAAAGGCTCTCCTACTATCTCTACCTGATCCAGTTTCAGAGATAGTCCCTTTTTTTCAGCGTATTTCCTAAGATGTTCAATCTCTTCGGGTTCATAGCCCAGGGCCTTGGCCCCCACAATATCTGCAGAAAACATATCCGTTGAAGCTATCAACACATTGGTCCGATAAGCTTTTCCAAAGATACTGGGACCTCTTTCCATGGAATAGATACCGTCAAGCAGGGTCACGTCAGCGTAAAGATTTTCACCCAGAAAAGATATGAGCATTTCCAGCGGACTACTTTTATGGTGAGACAGCATTTTTGAAGCCAGGCTAATGCTTCCAATATAGTTTTTAAACCCCAGTGTAACCTTGGTCAAGTTATGAGTTTTTAAAACTGGCAGGTTTATTAAGAAGTCTGTTTCCTTAGCTTCTTTGGCTACTTCAAGTTCATAATGGGAATTGTAACGCAAATTAATAAATTCTTCATCGTTAAAATCTACCAGTTTAACCCCGTAACGATCTTGTAGTTTATTTAATCCCATCCCTTCAAAGGCGGACTTGGAGTTGGAATTCAGGTCTTTATTATCCGTTGCTCCTTCACCAATGGTAATATTGTTGCATCCTATTTCTTTAAGTATTTTTACTACTTCTTCTAAGACTACCGAAGTAGTAACTGCGCCAAAAGGAGGATAGGGAAACCTGGTGTCCCACATAACCAGGTTTGGTTTCAGTAGAACTTTATCTGAAGGCTTAAGTTTTTGCATTTTTTCCAGGCAGCCCGAAACCTCTAAAACATTTCTAATGTTTTCCGTTCGATCTTCGTACTTTTTTATGCCTACCAGATTCTTTTTCAAACATTTCACCTCTTTTAAATTACTTTGATGTATTTATGTCTAAAGCACCTGAATTCTTGAGATTCGAACCGGATGCTTCCATGAAATAAATATTAATTATATTTTCCAGGCTGCTTTAGCGCCTTCTTCTGTAGCTTCTATAATTCGTCGGACTTCAGAGGCATCTCCAACTATATGGTAGGGTATCCCCCTGCTTTGCAAGGCATTTTTTAGCGCCTCCCTGGGCTTCATCCCCACAGCCAGCACCACCTGATCAACAGGAGAAATAGTGTCTCTTTTATCACCGCTCACTGCAATTACAGAATCATTAGTTATTTGTTCAACTTGTGTGCTAAATCGAAAGTCACAATTTGCTTGCTTCAAACGTTTGTGTAGCATGTACCCGTGTGCGGTTATTTTTAAAACCGGAGAGCGTTCAAGTATTTCGACTATAGTAACATTGCTTCCTTTGTCGGACAAGTAATCCGATGTTTCCATTCCAATCAAACCGCCCCCGATAACAACCACATTCTTCCCCGGAGAAACCTTGCCATCCAGTATATCGGTTGCTTCACATACCATGGGCTGATCAATACCTTCGACATCCGGGATAATACTTTTACCGCCGGTTGCCAGGACCACAGCCTCCGCTTTGCCGGAATCGAGCATTTCTTCTGTAACTTCGGTACCGGTTTTAATCTCAACTCCTTTATTTTCCACCTGTCTTATCAACCAGAAAAGCCACTTTCCGTAAAGATCTTTACCGGGTGCTTTGCTGGCATAGCGAATCTGTCCCCCCGGTTCCTTTTCTTTTTCAAAAAGGGTTACCTTGTGGCCGAGTCTTGCCGCTTCATCGGCAGCGGTTAGACCCGCCGGCCCTGCACCAATGACCCAGACTTCTTTACTTGCTTGTGCCGGTTCTTTAGGGTAGATTAGCTCCTGACCGGTTTCCGGATTAATGGCACAACGAATGCTGGATCCCGGTTCCAGCATCAGTCTTTCTATACATCCCTGGTTGCAAGCCAGACAACGACGAATATCTTCAAGACGACCTTCCCTGGTTTTATTCAAGTAGTCCGGGTCTGCCAGGGTTTGTCGCCCGAAAGCAACCATATCCGCATCTCCTCCGGCAATAACTGCATTAGCCACTGAGGGATCACTAAAGCGCCCTACTGCAATAACAGGAACATCTGTTACTTCTTTGACTTTTTTGGCACGCCAGGCATTCCATCCTTCTTCGTATTCCGCCGGGGCACTGGTAACACTACCGGGACTTCCGTGGGTGCCCACCGAAGCGTGAACCGCATCAACTCCTGCGTTAACCAGGTCCGGTATGATACTCTGCATTTCTTCTACGGTATAGCCGTTTTTAATATATTCTTCAACAGAAAGCCTTATTAATACCGGAAAATTGCTGCCAACTTTGCTGCGCACTTCTTCAATTACTTCAATCACAAAACGAGCACGTTCTTTAATAGTGCCGCCTCCGTACTCATCTGTCCGCTGGTTGGATAACGGGGAGAGAAACTGGGCCAACAAATACCCGTGCGCAGCGTGAAGCTCCACTGCATCGAAACCTGCTTCCTTTGCTCTTACAGCTGCCTGTCCAAAAGAGTTAATAATAATATGTATGTCATCCTGGGTCATTCCCTTGGGAGGCGCCCCATAAACCAGGCTGGGAACAGCCGAGGGGCCAAGGGCAGTACCCTTTTTAAGCTGATAAGGGGCTTCACGTCCGGCATGATGTAATTGAAGTGCTCCTTTGGTGCCTGCCTGATGAATGCTCTCAGCCATTTTGCGTAACCCGGGCATGAACTTGTCTTCAGCAACGCTGATCCCTAGAGTACCCGTAGGATGAACTCCGGCAATTTCAGTGATAACCAGCCCGACGCCGCTTTGCGCCTGTCTCTTTATATAAGCCAGGTTTGCCTCACTTACACTTCTGTCCTTATTTTCCAAGCCTGTTCCCATGGGAGGCATCACACATCGGTTGTTAATTTCCATACTCCTAATTTTTAAAGGGGCAAAAAGATTGGTAAGGTTTTTCATTACAATACTCTCCTTTTTCATTTGGTTTTAATCTTGCATTTCTGTCGGTGCCTATATGGCAGATTATTTTCTATTCCTCCTTTTTGAGCTCACCTGTTTATTTCTCAAAATCAGTCTAAAATTGATTATATTAATAATATTCTTTAAACCATAACTAAAAACCTTTGAGAAATACTAATTTATAAATCAAGGAGCTGCACTTTAAAGCATTCATTTTACCTGCCATTCTTAAAATTACTCACTTTTAAATACCATTTAGGCAAATTATTTAAATGTCGCCCGGATTATTCCATACCTTTGATGGCCTTTAAAGCTTCATCCGCCACTTCCAGGGAAAAATCAACATCCTGCTCGGTCATGGCACAACAGGTAAACATGTTATGGGAGCTGGTGAGAAACACTCCCCGGCGGACGCACTCTGTAACCCAGGCACGATGTTGGCCCCGATCGTTGTTCAACTGAAGGTAAAACAGCGACAGAGCACCCGAAACTTCCATGTGGTAGCCATGGGACGCCGCCAGGCTGCACAACCCCTCCAGGTATTTCGATCCCAGGCTTAGCATGTAAGCGGCGCCATTAAGCTCCTTGAGCCGATTTATGCAGGCTATTCCTGCGGCAAAAGGTACGGCCGATAGCCAGTAGCTTCCGGTGAACATAACTCTCTTAACGGCGTCTTTCAATGCATCGATGCCGCAGAGCGCCGATATGCTCCACCCGTTGGCCAGGGCTTTGCAAAAACACATGAGGTCGGCTTTAAAACCGAAGTATTTATCGGATCCAGCCAGGTCCAGGCGGAAACCGCAGCGGATATCGTCAATGGCCAGGACTATGCCGTTGTCGGTGCAAAGTTTCCGGATAGCTTCCCAGTATCCTTCCGCGGACATTTCGTTTGCCGCCCTTACGGGATGGAAGTAAGGGGTGGACAGGAAGCAGGCGATCTCACCCGGATTATCCCGTATGGCCTGCTCTACCTGCTGCAAATTGTTCCAGTCCACGTAAATATTGTTGGCCAAGTCTTCTTCACAGACACCGGCCGCGTCCGGTCTTTGCGACCATGGGGAAGAACCGTGATAATTCCCGTTTATCAGGATAGCTTTTTTGCGTCCGGTGGCAGCCCTGGCGATCATTAGAGCCAGGCTGGTTGTGTCGCTCCCGTTTTTGGCAAATAAGGCCCAGTCCGCCATGTCCACCGTATCCACAAGCACCTCGGCAAATTCTATCATTTTGGCTGAGGGAGCGGTAACCAGGTTTTCCCGCTTTAGCTGGGCCATGGCTGCAGCGTCCACGTATTCGTCGTTATACCCGAGGATGTTGGGGCCGTAAGCGCACATGAAATACAAAAACCTGTTGCCGTCAATGTCCCAGAAATAGGCCCCCTTGGCCTGCCCGGAGAAAACCGGGTAGCCTTCATATGAGGCCGTTGTCCCCAGGTGCCCGGGAACTCCCCCGGGGATTACTTTTTTGGCCCGGGAAAAGGTAATCTGAACAATAAATAGAATTATTAAATTATAGAAACTGGTAATTAATAAAGGAGAATGGAAAATGTCGGATGGAGTCAAATTACAAATCCGTTATGAATTTTGATGATAATTAAAAAACCCGGCTTTTTAGCCGGGTCAAATCAATTTGACATTTAAGCGACATTACGTTTTTAAGTTATAACTCTACTATACCACCTTCTAAAATATAAAACGTATGACAGGCTAAAACAACCGCCTCTCAATTTAAAACATACGCTCCAGCGGTGAGTATTTTTGATGTTGTTTACCTATTTCGTTACTAAACATATTAACGTAACGGTTCACCATTTCGAAACTGTTATGTCCTAAAATTTGTCGCAAGCTAAACGGGTCACCGCCGTTTTGAACGTAAAACTTTGCGAAGGTATGCCTTACTGTATGAGGCGACACCCTTACGTTCTTAATTCCGGCTTTTTTCCCGTAATCCCTTATACGTTGTTGTACCTGCCTTTTAGTTAAAGGGTTTTCTTCTATAGTTATAAATAGGTAGTCGTTACCAACTTCACCTCTTAACTTTAAGTATTTTCTTAACTGCTGTTTCATTCGGTTTTGTACCGGCACGTGTCGCTCACTACCGTTTTTACCTCTTATCTTCACGTAACCATCGTTTAAATTTATGTCATCTATTCGTATATCTGTAAGTCCCCTTACACGTATTCCACACTCCAGTAATAACGTTAATATGGTGTAATCTCTAAACCCGGTAAAAGTTGTTATATCAGGTTGCGTAAAAAGTAGGTTAACCTGCTCTTTAGTTAATGAGTTTACTACTTTCTTTTGTTCTTTAACCATTTTAAGGTTTTCTACGGGGTTTTTAGCTATATAACCATTATTATAAAGGAAGTTAAAAAAGGCTCGTATAGCACGTAATCGGTTATTTATAGAGCTTTCCTGTAACCCTCTATCCATCTGCGGTATTATTACCGTTTGCTGTATGTCCTGTAACGTAATTGTAGAAGGTGAAGTATCTCTGCCGGTGTTAACTAACCAACTTTTAAACTCTGTTAACTTATCTTGGTAGTATTGTATGGTATACTCACTTAAATTACGTATCCTGCAATTTTTTATAAACGTTTGGAAAGCGTAATCAAAATCTAAATTTGCTTCCGTATCTGCTGTTTCCCTTTCCATTAAATCAGCCGGGTTAATTACGTTGCTCCGCCTTTTAACCATAAGAAACACTCCCTTTTTTAATTTTAGGGAGCGCATCTGTTACGTTGCGTTTTATTATTGCGTAGTATTAAAATGGGGGTCTAAACGCTACAATCAACGCTTGAACCCCCGTCAAACAAATCTTTGGTGAGCCATCCAGGATTCGAACCTGGGACACCCTGATTAAAAGTCAGGTGCTCTGCCAACTGAGCTAATGGCCCACAAATTCAATTTTTGTTTCCCCTGATTCGCAATGATTATTATAACGCGACTTTATTATAAAATCAAGGGTGAATCAAGGGTGAGGTAGAATTTTTTATAGTATAGGCATATTCCTATAATCACTTTAAAAAACTGACTATTTTATTTTTGTTTAGGCCATGTTAGATCACTTAAAGACAAATTCCCGGTTTAAATTAAGTGGGACGCCTCGCCAGGTAATAGCAACCTTCCTTGCCGGTACTTTCCCTCACTTTCCTGAATGATATCGAGGCAAAATTATTTTCAAGTAATGCCTCCAGGTCTGCTTCTCTTTGGGAGCACCAGAAACAGGCTATACCTTCAGGAACCAGGCATTTGTTTATCAAACCTAACCCTTCTCTACTGTAAAAAACCCGGTTAGAAGGCAAACTGAGCCAGCTGCTACCGTTATCGGTATCCACTACTACCAGGTGATAAGGGGTTGATGAACCTTCACTTATTCCCCGGGCCTCCTGGTCCAGAACTTCATAAAAATCGGCGTTGATTACATCAGTGCGGGAATCATAAAGAGCACTCTTATTAACGGAATATAGCCACTTATAATTCCAGTGAATTACCGCCGGTTCTATTTCCGCCACGGCAACCTTTTCCACCCGGGGAAACTGCAGGGCCTCCTTTAGGCTGAAACCCATGCCCAGGCCACCCATAAGAACTCTCAAGAAATAATGATTCCGGGGAGAAAAGGCTTCCAGGGCTTCTTTAACTGCCGCCATTTCTGAAGCGCCGTTATAAGTTGCCATCAGGAGAACCCCGTTGTAGATTATCTCGTAGTCATTCCCCCGCTTTTGAATCTGAATTTCCCCGGCAGTTCCCGTTACCCTTTCTAAAACTTCCGCCACTTCTCCGGGACGGATCAAGCTAAAATTCCTCCTTCGAGCTTCATTTAATCAGGCTCAGTTAATTTTGCTACCATGTTTTGGCACCGGTTTTACGAATATTATATTAATAGCTCCTGCTTTTCACAAGAAGCTTTAAATATTTATTTTATACGCAGATTAAAATAAAATAAGGAAACCCTGGCAGGACAGGCTACATACACATTTTCTCTTGTATCACAAATTTGCGGGTGCACATCCACCGTAGAGGATTTAGTATATTTTTTGTCGAATATTTTCTTTTAAGGCATCAGGGTCGTGTCAAATACAAACTAAACCGGGAGGAATTTGTTTTGTCATCCAATATAGCCATTGTAACTGATTCCACAGCTTATTTAACGCAGGATGAAGTAGACCGTTACGGAATTTTAGTAGTACCCTTGACGGTAAACTTCGAAGAGAGAACCATGACCGACGGAAACGTAGACAGCGTAGAATTTTTTAAGCAGGTAGACGCCTCATCCAAACTGCCTTTTACTTCCCAGCCCTCAGTAGGTCAGTTTAAAGAGTGCTATGAAGAACTGCTAAACCAGGGAAAAGAAATAATCTCCATACACATTTCCAGTAAATTGAGCGGAACACCACAGAGCGCCATGAATGCGGCGCAAATGCTGGACCCGGGAAAAATTTCCGTGGTAGATTCAGAGCTGGTAGCCGAAGCCCTGGCTTTCCTTGTCAGGGCTGCTTCCGAGTGGGCGGCCCGGGGTGCCGACCGGGAAGAAATAACCAGTAAACTTGAAAAAGAAAAGAAGAAGATTAAGGTTAACTTCACACCCGATACATTGGAATATTTAAAAAGAGGCGGTAGAATCGGGGGAGCCCAAGCCCTGCTGGGAACCCTCCTTCAGATCAAACCCGTTTTAACCATTAAAGATGGATACATAGAAGCTCTGGATAAGGTTAGAACCCGTAAAAAAGGCGTGAACCGGCTTTTACAAGAATTGCCTGTGGATAAAAAGATCAAGGTGGCAGTAGTCTACGTGATGGTCAAAGATGAAGCGGAGAAGCTTAAAGAGTATATAAGCGAAAATTACCCCAACCTGGAAGAAATAACAGTGAGAGAACTGGGACCGGTAGTCAGTATTCACGGAGGTCCACGCCTGTTGGGTTTGATCTACTGGCCCCTTGAAGACTAAACTCTCAACTGGGCACACTCCATCACAAAGGGGGATTACTACTTTGAGCGATACCACACTGCTGCTGGAAGAATATCGAAAAATGGTGATAGGGGCAAACCACTACTTCTACCGTGAAAAAGACAACATAAATGCCTTAAACGTCTTCCCGGTTCCCGATGGAGACACGGGAACCAATATGAGTCTAACCCTGGAAGCCGCCGCCCGCGGTGCCCGGGAATACCGGGGAGATTCGCTGGGCGAACTGGCGGAAACAGTGGCCAGGCACGCCCTCATGGGGGCCCGCGGAAATTCAGGGGTTATTCTTTCCCAGTTGCTTCGCGGGTTCGCCCGTGGTGTATCACACAAAGAAGGAATAGATTCCAGCGATCTCAGCAAGGCTTTCCAGTACGGTATAGTCTACGCTTACAAAGCAGTTTCCAGGCCGGTAGAAGGTACCATCCTCACGGTGGCCCGGGATATAGCCCGGGGTAGCAGGAGCGCTATAAGAAAGGCAGCGGAGAAAAATCCCTTCTTAGAACCGTGGATATGCTCCCCACCCTCCAGGAAGCGGGAGTAGTGGACGCAGGGGGCAAGGGGCTGGTAGTTTTCTTAATCGGTTGCCTGCAGGCACTGCAAACCCCTCTGGAAGAAATAATAAGCGAGACCGAAAAAATCAATGCCGGGGCATCAAACGCAACCCCTTCAGCTTCCTCCACCGCAGCAGGTGAAGCTTTTTCCCTGGAACACCCGTACTGCACCGAGCTTATTATCAAAAACAATGGAGAAAGCTTTGCAGGCCTTTCCTCCACGCTCTCTTCACTGGGTGAATCCATGCTGGTAGTAGATGATCACAAGCTATGCAAAATCCATATCCATACCTGCAGCCCGGATATGGTTTTAAAAGAATGCCTGGCCTACGGAAGTCTCCACGATATAAAAATTGACAACATGATGGACCAACACCGGGAAAGCTTAACCAGTGAAGAAACGTCAGAAACAGCCACCCCGGTTTATTCCCCTGCACCTGAAACCACCTTTAAGGAAACCGGTATTATAGCTGTCTCTTTTGGTGAAGGCATTAATAATATCTTTTTTAACCTGGGCGTCGACAGGGTAATATACGGCGGGCAGACCATGAATCCTAAAGTGGAAGAACTACTGGAAGCCATTCACGCTTCTCC
>CAYODA010000059.1:0-3467 GCA_964402625.1 uncultured Syntrophomonadaceae bacterium
GGCATTTTGGAAGGAGATAAAATACACGAGACCACCGGCAATTTAGATGACTTTATGCAAGGCACCCATACTCTGACCGGTGCCACTTTTAACTTAAATGAAGTTCAACTTCTTTCTCCCTGCCTCCCCGGTAAGGTACTGTGCCTGGGGTTAAACTACCGCAGCCATGCCGAAGAAGTAGGGCTGGAAATCCCGCAGGAGCCGATACTATTTATGAAGCCGTCTACTTCAGTAATAGGACACGAAGAATACATATTATATCCCCCTCAAAGCAAAAGGGTTGACTATGAAGCAGAACTGGGAGTAGTAATTGGTGAAAAATGCTCCGGGGTGAAAGCCGAGCAGGCCCTGAAATACGTTTTAGGTTACTGCTGCTCCAACGATGTTACGGCACGCGACCTCCAGCCTAAACGAGGACAGTGGACTTACGCAAAGAGTTTCGACACCTTTTGCCCCGTCGGCCCCTGGGTAGAAACCAGAATTGAGAACCCGGACGACCTGGTAATAAGAGGTTATCTCAACCACAAACAGGTGCAGGAAGGATCCACCCGGGATCATATATTTACGGTACCAGAAATAATTGAGTACATATCAAAATGCATGACACTGATGGCCGGTGATATTATTTTAACTGGCACACCTTCGGGGATCGGCCCTATGAAATCAGGTGACGTATTTGAAGTAGAAATTCCCGCAGTAGGAACTTTAAGAAACGAAATCCATGATAAAGCAAAAGTTGAACAAGGATAACTAAACGGGGAAGCCACCTTAAAGTGACCACACTTGTTGTAAACAGAATGAGAAAAGAAAACAGAATGAAAAAAACAACCAGTATCCCGCCTTGTGCGGGATGCTTTTCTGTGACGTCACTGTTTTCAGTTACTTGCAACAAAAATAAGCCAAACGTTAACAATAAAAGCCGACTAAAACACCCCGGGAAGATAAATAATTAGTTGAGGTTTTGTCTTTACTTTGGAGTTGTTTTGTGTTACGGTTTTTATAAAAAGTAACACATCCCTGTTGCTATTCTGTTTCGATATCGTTATTGGGGCAAGGGTTGTTTTTATTAGGTTTTATTTATTGGGATCTATAAGATTTTTTCAAAATGGAGATTCAAAAGGAGGAAATATTATGTGTAGAGAGATGACCCCCTGGGAGAAAGCAGTGGATTTTCACGGGCACGTTTGCCCGGGTCTGACTCTGGGTTATCGGGCGGCCATGGCAGCCATGGAGCATTTTGGAGAAGGGCGTTCCGAGGATGAAGAGATGGTGTCAATTGTGGAGACAGACGCCTGCGGCGTGGATGCCATCCAGGTTGTTACCGGGTGCACTTTTGGCAAAGGGAACCTGGTGTACCGGGATATGGGCAAGCAGGTGTTTAGTTTTGGTTTCCGGGGCAGGCCGGAAGGGCTGCGGGTAGCTTTAAAGTACGGCTCTCCCCCCAAATTTGCTCCGCCGGAATGGGATGAATTAAGGGAAAAAGTTTCTAAAGGTGAAGCAGGTGAAGAGGAAAAAGCACGCTACCGCCAGCTGCACGACGATTTTATCAATCGCCTGCTGGAAGCCCCCCTGGAAGAGCTAATGGAAACAAAAACCGTGGAAATGGAGCTACCCTTCAAAGCACAGATACACCAGAGCGTAAAGTGTGATAGCTGCGGGGAAGGTGTAATGGAACCGCGAGCGGAGCAGAAAGGCGACATGGTTGTGTGCAAAGACTGCATTTAGACAGTTGACAGTTGGAGAGATAGTTGAGAGTGATAAAAGAGAGTGGAGAGTTGAGATGACAGTTGACAGTTTACATTTGACAGTGGTGAGTTAAGAGAGTGGAGAGTAGACAGCCCCGGGCAGTTACCATTCTAATTCTCAACTGTCAACTGTCAACTTAAATAAAGAGGGGTGGAACAGGATGGGGTACCGGAAGATTCTTTTTTTTGGCATGTTGGTGTTACTTGCTGGGGTTTTAGTGGCATGCTCCCCGGAGACTGAAGACACTTACGTTATCGGAGATGAACAGGGTGACTGGGGGTTCCCCTCACCTTTTGCTACCTATCCCCGGGGGCCGGGCTTTGTGCGGACTTCTTTAATTTTTGACTCTCTGATCTGGAAGGATGAAGATGGTTTCGTGGGTGCGCTGGCCGAGGAGTGGAGTTTAGACGAGGAAGAACTAATTTATACCTTCGAGCTACGGGAGGATGTGAAGTGGCACGACGGTGATACTTTTACCGCGGAAGACGTGGTCTTTACTTATGAGTACTTCCAGGAGCATTCCTTTGCCTTTGCCGAAGTGGATAACGTAAAAGAAGTGGAAAAGATTGATGATTACAGGGTGGAAATGCGGCTAAAAGAGCCCGACGCCAGCTTTATCAATAACGTGGCAGGTGTAGTGCCGGTAATACCGGCTCACATATGGGAGGATGTTGAAGACCCGGAAGAGTTCACCGGGCCTGAAGCAGTAATAGGCAGCGGCCCCTACCGACTGGAAGATTATAACCGGGAACAGGGGCGCTACCGCTACACGGCTTTCGAGGATTATTTCCTGGGAAATCCCGGCGTGGATAACATGCTCATGGTGCAGGTAGGCGACCCGCAGCTGGAGCTGCAGAAGGGCAACGTGGATTACGTGCGCATCCAGCCGGAAGCCGCGGAAGAACTGGAAAAACAGGGGCTTAATGTGGAAGCAGGTACGCACGACTGGAACCTGAAGCTGATGTTTAACCACCGGGAGGCACCTTTTGAAGAGGTAGAGTTCAGACGGGCCCTGGCCCTGGGAATAGACCTGGAGGAGCTGGTGGAAAGAGCCCTGCGGGGGCACGGCCTGCCGGGCAGCCCGGGAATGTTATCACCCGACAACCGGTGGTACTGCCAAGAAATACCCGATTATTCTTTTGATCCAGAAAGCGCTGAAGAGAAACTGGAAAAGTTGGGCTACTCCCGTGAAGGTGAGCATCTGGTAGACGAAAACAGCGAGGAAATTAGCGTGGAACTGCTGGGGCTGGCTGATTACGCCCGGGAAGCGGAAATAGTAGCGGAGCACCTGGAGGAGCTGGGAATTGAGGTAGAACTGCGGACAGGTGAGCGCTCGGTGGTCGATGCGGCTATACGCAACTGGAACTTCGACCTGGCCATTACCGGCCACGGCGCAGTAGGAGGCGACCCGGACGTAGCAAGTCGTTTTATGGTGGGAAAAAGCTCTCCCCATTTGAATGCCAGGTACGAAGACGAGGAACTGATAGATTTGTTGAGGCGCCAGGGAAGGGAGCTGGATGCGGAAAAGAGGGAAGATTTGGTATGCCGGGTGCAGCAGGTTTACGCCGAAGAGCTGCCTTCCTATACCCTGCATCACCCCACCTGGTACTACGGTTTTAACGACGAAGTAGACTGGTTCTTTACGCGGGATGGGCTGGGTTCCGGAATCCCCATGCCGCTGAACAAGCTGGCGCTGGTTGAGTAGAGTGAGTGGGAGTAGC
>CAYODA010000059.1:3567-10956 GCA_964402625.1 uncultured Syntrophomonadaceae bacterium
GGGAGTAGCGGGAGTAGCGGGGTTTAGTGACAGGCTGAATACTAGCTTTAAGGAACATGGTAGCAGGGGTGTCCCGGTAACGGGCACTCCTGCTTGATTTTTTACTATTGAAGTAGAAGCTGGTTTCTGCTGTAAAAAATTGCTTTATCAGGCACGAACACTGTGTTATAATGATTTCAGGCGATAGCCTTGAATGGGCTTCTATAGTATCCGGTTTCTACAGCCGGTTACTATAGAAGAAAACTATACCTGACATATATTAATCAGAAGTGTCTTTAAAAGAGTGGTGAAATGGATAATGCAAAAAGATAAGATCAAGTATTACCAGGCTGATAACTCCCTGCGAGAAAAACTGACACAAAAAATAGCACGGTTGCTAGAGCAGGAAGAAAAAGTCCTTTTTGCATATTTACACGGTTCTTTCGTAGATAACGATATATTCCGTGATGTTGACGTGGGAGTATTTCTAAAGGAAATGCCCCCATTAGACCGGTTGAATTATGAGCTGCAGCTGGAAGAACTGCTAAGCCGTGAACTAAAATATCCTGCAGATGTTCGCTCTCTAAATCAAGCTCCGCCTTCTTTCTGCTATTCAGTAATTAAAAAGGGTTATCTGATTCTGGAGAAAGATGAACCCGCCAGGGTGGAATTTGAAATGATGACCCTGCGTAAATACTTTGATTTTTTACCTTTCCGCAGAAGGTACCTGCAGGAGGTTTAATTTGTTATGATAGATTTTGATAAAGATAAAGTGACACTGCTTATATCTGAATACAAAAGCTCTCTGCATCTTTTAAAAGAAATTGCTTCGATAGATTACGATTCTTTTATTAAAGATCCTCACAGAATAGCCAGCGCCAAGTACAATCTTATAGTAGCCATTGAATCTGCCATCGACATATGCAATCATTTGATTAGCAAAAATGGTTACCGGATCCCGGAAGATTACGCCGACACTTTTAAAATATTAGCAGAAGCAGGTCTTTTACCAAAAGATTTTGCAGAAAACACTCTGGTAAAAATGGCTCGTTTCCGCAACCGCCTGGTACATCTTTACTGGAAAATAGATAACGACATGCTTTTTAATATTGTAACTGGCGATGTAAAAGACCTGGAACAACTTCTAAACCAGTTTAAAAACATTTTTGGTATCAACACCTGATAATCCTGCATCACCAGGAAAGATTCATGTATATGATACCTGGAGTGCATACTTAACAAGAAGGCATAACTCTTGTTTTCGAGTAGTATCCCCCCACCCTGACCCTCCCCCCGGTGGGAGGGATATGTAAAAAGGCGTGGTTAGTGCGGGAAAGGGGTATTTTCTGAGTAATTGAAGTATTTTCTGAGTAATTAACGTTTGGCCTTTACTTTTTTAGCATGCCTGTGTTACGATAACTTTAAATTGTAACACAGGCTAAATTTATGTTTAATATAGGGGTTATTATAAATGAAAAGGCGTGCGTGGGATTATTTACTGGCTTTTATAATAATCATATCGCTTAATTTCCTGCTCCCCCGCCTGATGCCAGGAGACCCGCTAACCGCCATCTACGGGGATGCGCTGGTGGATATGAGCCCGCAGATGGAAGCAGAGCTGGCGGAGCGCTACGGGCTGGAGGGGTCCCTGTGGGAGCAGTTTACCGCCTACCTGGGCAGCCTGGCCCAGGGCGACCTGGGTTATTCCATGTACCACCGGGCCCCCGTAGGCGATGTGCTGGCCGGGGCCCTGCCCTGGACCCTGATGCTGGTAGGAGTTTCCCTGGCCGCCGCGGCGGTACTGGGTATTATCTGGGGAGTGGAATCGGCCTGGCGGCGAAGCCTCAGGTTTGACAGTTCCTCCCTGGTAGGGGCCATGCTGCTTAACGGCATCCCCGGTTTTGTACTGGGGATACTTTTGCTACTGCTTTTCGGGTTTTACCTGGACTGGTTTCCCATGTCACGTGGATACTCACCCCATATAGACCTGGCCGGGCTTCTCGGGGTACTGGACGTGCTGCACCACCTGTTCCTCCCCGCCCTTACCTTGACCCTGACGCAGCTGCCGCGCGTCTACTTACTTACGCGCAGCACTTTCCTGGGAGTAAAGGAAAAGCCTTACGTATTTACAGCCCGCGGCAAGGGCGTGCCGGAGCGGCTGGTGCGCTACCGGCACGCCCTGCGGGCAGCGCTACCCCCGGTGATAACCCGCCTGGGGATGAGCCTGGGACTGCTGTTTACCGGGGTGCTTTTCGTGGAAGTGGTATTCGCCTATCCCGGCCTGGGCCACCTTTTCTTTCAAGCGCTGCAGCACCACGACTACGCCACAGTGCAGGGATGCCTGCTCTTGATTACCGTGTGCGTGCTTTTGTTTAACTTCCTGGCCGACCTGGCGGGAATAAAACTTGACCCGAGGTTAAAAGAAGATGCACATCAATTACTGGAACGAACTTAATAAAGATAGACTGGGACAGACGGGCCTGATCATGATAGGGCTACTGGCAGCCGCGGCGCTGGGTGCCGCCTGGCTGGCGCCGTACGACCCCTGGGCTTACGTGGCCCCTTCCCTGTCCCCTCCTTCCGCGGCCCACCCGCTGGGCACCAACGACGTGGGACAGGATATCTTGAGCGAGCTGCTCTACGGGGCCCGTACTACCCTGATGATAGGGCTGAGCGTGGCCGCCGCCGCCACCCTGCTCAGCCTGCTGTTGGGGGTGGCAGCCGGGCTTTTCCGGGGCGCGGCGGAGCGGGTTATACTGCGCCTGGTGGACGTAATACTGGTGATACCGGTTTTCCTGGTGGCCATCCTGGTAGCCTCTTATATGCGCCCGGGAGCACTTACCCTGGTGATACTGCTGTCGCTTCTGCTGTGGCCCCCGGGGGCGCGGATTATTCGCTCCCAGGTGGTCTCTCTGAAGAATCAGGAACACTTTACCGCGGCGCGCCAGTTCGGCGCAGGTACGGGCTACCTGGTGCGGCATCACCTTATTCCGGAGTTGTATCCACTGCTGGCGGTTAACTTCATCCAGGTAGTCCGGCGGGCGGTGTTCATGGAGGCCGGCCTGGCCTTCCTGGGGGTCTTTGCCCCCGCCCAAAAGAGCTGGGGCCTGATGATTCACTACGCCCGCGAGTTCGTCTTTGCCGGCGCCTGGCAGTGGTGGCTGCTGCCCCCTGCCCTGGCTGTTTCCTTTACCATAATTGCTTTTGCACTGGTGGGGCACTCCCTGGAGACCGCCCTGGATCCCCGTTTAAGGAGGCATAAACATCCCCATGTTGCAGATTGAAGATTTAACCGTACAATTCCATACCCACCACGGCCTGCTCACGGTACTGGACCGGGTGAGCCTGGAAGTAAAGCCCGGTGAAAAGCTGGGCGTAGTAGGCGAGTCCGGTTCGGGCAAAACCACGCTGGCCCTGACCCTGCTGGGGATGTCCGGCGGTGAAGCTAAAGGATCGGTGAAATTCAAGGGAGAAGAGCTACTGGGCCGGACGCAAGAGGAGTGGCAGCGTCTGCGCGGCTCTTCCATCTCCATGGTGCGGCAGCAGTCCGGGGAAATGCTTACCCCTACCCTACCCCTGCTGGACCAGGTAATGGAGCCGTACCTGAAAGAACACCCCGGGCACAAGGATGAAGCCCGGCGGAGAGCCACCGACATGCTGGAACGGGTAGGGCTGGACAGGCGCTTTTTCCGCCGCTATCCTTACACCATGAGCGGCGGTGAGGTGCAACGGGCGCTGCTGGCCATGGCCCTGGTGCCGGACCCGGAGTTGCTCATCCTGGACGAGCCGGTTTCCAGCCTGGATGCCCTAACCCGGGCGGATATTCTGAAGCTGCTGGAAGATATTATACGGGAACGGGAACAGAAAAGTGGGAGAGAGTGTTCCGTGCTGGTTATCTCCCACGATCTCTCCTCGGTGGCCCGCCTGGCGGACAGGACGGCGGTTTTCTACTGCGGGTCAGTCATGGAGACGGGGCCCACCGGGGCGGTGCTGCGGCTGCAACCAAAAGGTAAAACGCCCCGGGAACCAGGAGAGCACGGAAAAGCGCCGGGAGAGGCAGCCTACCCGGAAGGACAACCAGGGAAAAAGGGGCTGCGCCCGGTTCAAAATAGCTATTCAAGCACGGAAGGGGAGGCAAGGTCCACAGTTTCCCCGGGTCATCCTTACACCCGCGCCCTGGTACGGGCCTATCCCACCCTGGACGGAGTAAAGGAACTGCAGGGCATACGGGGCGAGTTTCCCCCGCTGGAGGAACGCCCGGCGGGCTGCCCCTTCCACCCGCGCTGCACCCAGTCCCTGGAGGTCTGTGCCCGCGAAAAGCCGGTACCGGTGGAATTAGAACCCGGACGCTATCTTTCCTGCCACCGCGGCGGGGTGGTTCAACTCCTGCGGGGACGGGGCATCAGGCAGGTTTACTCGCTGGACGAAGCTGCAGGGGCGGAAGGCAGTGAAGGGAGTAAAGGAACCGGAACTGTAAGGACCGAATGGAACACCGACTGGACGGAATGGAGCGCGGAGGCCCCGGAATCTGCTTCCCCGCCACTACACGGGCTACACGAACAGGGGGAAAGTTTAAATTCCAGGGTGGAGGCCGGAAACAGGGACGAAGTCCAGGGTAAGACAGGTAAAACAGGGGATACGGGAAAACCCCGGGGCGGAATACTGTCAGGAATAAGAAAAAAGAGCCAGAGGCCGGAAGCGACCGCCCTGGAAGCAGTAAAAGGCGTAGACGTTACCCTCTACGAAGGCGAAGTCTATGTCCTGGTGGGGGAAAGCGGCTCCGGAAAAACCACCCTGGGGCGCATCCTGGCCGGCGTGGACCGCCCTGTGGAAGGAGATGTGCTTTACGGCGGAAAAGATATCGCCAGATTGAAGAGTAAAGAAAGCAGGGAGGTGCGACGGGGGCTGCAGCTTCTCTTCCAGAACGCCGGGGAAGCCCTGAGCCACCGGCTGGCGGTAGAAGAACTGGTTGCCGAACCCCTGGTGGTGCAGGGTATTGGTGACCGGGAATCCCGCCGGGAGGCAGTGGTAAAAGCCCTGGAATGGGTGCACCTGCCAGCGGGCGAGCACTTCTTGCAGGAGTACCCCCATCACTTGAGCGGGGGCGAGCTGCAGCGGGTGGCCCTGGCGCGGGCCCTGGTGCTGGAGCCAAAGGTGCTGGTGGCTGACGAGCCAAGCGCTTCCCTGGACGCCAGCGTGCAGGCCAAGATTGTCAAGCTGCTGCTGCAGCTGCAGAACGAGCGCGGGTTTGCCCTTTTCCTAATTACCCACGACCTGGCACTGGCCGCCCGGGCCGGCGACCGGGTGGGCGTAATGCACGGGGGCAGGATTGTAGAAGAAGGCCCCGCAGCAGTGATAATGCGCCACCCCTCTCATCCTTATACCCAAACGCTGCTGGCAGTTGACAGTTGACAATTTACAGTTTACAATTTACAGTTGGCAGTTGATAGTTGATAGTTGATAGTTGATAGTTGATAGTGGCCAGTTGAAAGTCAATAACTCTACCCGCCGGTGGGAAAGTAAAGACTTTCATAGCCCCAACCTCATTCAATATTAAAAAACATACTGATTTAAAATAAAATAACCAGGAGCGGCCTGCATCAGGCTTAAGCTCCTGGTTCCTATTTATATGAGTGCGGGGATTAAGATAAAGTACCAATCTTCTTTTACCCGGAAAAAGGTGAAAGTACCTGTATTTCATTTTGAAACAGGAAAACCTTATCCTTCCCCCGCACTCAAATATGGCGTTTCAGTCAACTCTATCTTACTTTCTTTCTTACTTTGCTCATTCCACATGGTATTATAACACTTATTCTTTCACCTGTCCCTATTTTAATAGATCCATTTTCAGGTTAGGATTTTAAATCTTGAGTTTTGAACTCCGAAACGGGAGATTTTTGTAGAAGAAGCGTCCTCGTCTCCCATGAATGGTGAAGGGTCCTCCTCCATAATAAGGGAACAGGTAAAAAATCACCCCGTGTGCTATAAAAGGAGAATACTTCCCTGTGCCCTCCCTCCTCAGAAAGGGCACAGGGGTTTCTCCTGTTTATATATTAATCTTCGGGGGCCTCGGGAATGAAGTCTTTCTCCATCATTACCTTGGTTATATCCTGGGAGCGCTTGATGAGTTTTTCGGCGCGCTTGTATACTTCGTCCCGGCTGAGCTTCTTCCGTGCTACGCCTTCTTCGATGGCTTTCATGGCGGTGGCGGTAGCTACCCGCGGGAAGGTTTCCCAGTCGCTCATGACAGGAATGATCTTTTCGGGGTCCAGCTGCTTGTCAGCAGAGCACTGGGCCAGCTCTTCGGCTGCTGCTATGCACATGCCGTCGGTAATGGTGGTGGCTGCCACGTCCAGCACCCCGCGAAAGATAGCGGGAAAACCAAGGGAGTTGTTTACCTGGTTGGCGAAGTCGGAACGGCCGGTGGCTACAATCTTGGCTCCGGCTTCCTGTGCTTCCCAGGGCCAGATTTCCGGCACGGGGTTGGCGCAGGCAAAGACGATAGCGTCGTCCGCCATCTTCTCGATCCATTCCTTCTTGATAGTGCCAGGACCGGGCTTGGAAAGGCCGATTACCACGTCGGCTCCTTCCATGGCTTCTTCTACGCCGCCGGTTTTACCTTCGCCGTTGGTCTTCTGGACCAGCTCCCACTTCTGGGCATGATCTTTGAGATCGTCGCGTCCTTCATGCAGGATGCCTTTACTGTCTACCATCAGCATATTCTTGGGATCGATGTCGGTCGAGAGGAACAGGCGGGCGGTGCAGATATTGGCCGCGCCGGAACCCACCAGCACAATCTTGGCTTCGCTCATCTTCTTGCCGACGATCTTCAGGGCATTAATGAGGCCGGCCAGGGTTACCAGTGCCGTTCCCTGCTGGTCGTCGTGCCATACGGGGATGTGGCATTCCTCCCGCAGCCTATCCAGCACGTAGAAGCACTTGGGACTGGCTATGTCTTCCAGGTTGACGCCGCCAAAGGTGGGCTGCAGCAATTTTACAAAATTAATGAGTTCTTCCGGGTCCTTGGTGTCCACGCAAATGGGAAACGCGTCTACTGCACCCAGGTATTTGAACAGCAAGGCCTTTCCTTCCATAACCGGCATGCTGGCTTCGGCACCAATATCTCCCAGGCCCAGCACCCGGGTTCCGTCGGATACTACGGCAACAAAGTTGGCTTTGTTGGTCTGGCGGTAAACTTCGTCGGGATTTTCGGCTATAGCCTTGCATGGCTCGGCCACACCGGGGGAATACCAGATGGCAAAATCATCGTAATTCCTGACGCATGCCTTGGGGACGACCTCCACTTTACCCTGGTAAAAGGGATGTAGCTTCAGCGCGTCCTGACCCGGCTTGTTCGCCTTATCCATTTGGCTGTTGTCTTTCTCAGTCATGATAATACCTCCAATTTTT
>CAYODA010000060.1:0-10946 GCA_964402625.1 uncultured Syntrophomonadaceae bacterium
GAGTGCGGAGCAAGCAAGAAAGAAAAAAGTGATGCAGGAGTTATTTTCTGAGTAGGCATGGGGAGGTTGTTGCCGGGGGGTATAAGGGTGTTTCCCGGTGCATGCATAGAAGCGGGTTATAGCTTTCAGCAAGTACTTGCAGAAAGAGATACATATCCCTTTTTATTATTTTTTTCTTCCCTTTTGTAACACTTACCCGTAAAGAATCATATTATAAAATCGAAGTAACGAAGAAATAAAAAGGAGGTAAGAGAGTATGGGATGTGGTCAAAATAGAAACCAGTACGGTTTTTCGCAAAATAATAACATCAATAACAACAACAACGACAACAATAACGACTTTCCCAGTCCGGGCCCGTGTCCCCTGGATGAGTTTGGCAACCCTGATTGCCCCCCGCCAACTGAACTGGTATGTATAAAGACAGAAAAAGTCTATGAAACCTGCCAGAAAGCCTTTCCTAATGAGTTAAGGGTGAATCTCCGGGAAGAGTGTTTTACGGTAGCAGGACGCGTGCTTGAGGTCCAGTGTAAGCCGCCCGAGCTGGTAATTGATGAAGAACACCCCTTTATCTGTGAAAAAGTTCCGGGAACCAACCGTGCCAGGGTAAACTTCTGGTACCGCTTTGGTTTCTGGTACCGGGACGAGGAAACCTGGAGGCAGTATTTTAGCCAGCCCATCCAGGTTGAACAGATGGTCCAGTTTAGCGACCTGATTTTTGACCAGCGTATTTTCGTCCAGTGTGATGTAAACCTTGATTGCTATGACATCTTCCCCGTTAACGAGGTTGAAGTAATCGTATGTATTGGAAAGCAGCTTGTCTTCAAGCTGGTTGCCCTGGTACAGCTGCTTATCCCGGCATACGGTTTCTGCCCGGAGCCCGATCCCTGTCCGCAGGTTCTGGAAGAGTGCCCGGATTTTGCACCGGTTTGGCCTCCCTACCCGCCACAGCCTACCCTGGAGGACATTAACAACAACAATAACAACAATAATAACAACAACAACTGCTAAAACGGAGCTGGTTAAGAAAAAGTGGGTTCCCACGGCAGGGGCTGCCCGAAAAGGCGCAGCCCCTGCCGTCTTTTTAGGATGTCCCCCCTGTTACTAGTATTCTATTCTTCCCGGTTTTCTTGTTTTTCTCCACCTTGATCTTCCTGGTATCCCAGCTGTTCCAAAAAGTGAACTATACCTACCACTCTTTTCAAGTCTAATACGAAACCCACGCCGGTGCCTTTTTTGTTAAGCTCTCCGGCTTCAATAATGGCGGAAAGAACTTCATCGGTTATCTCTTTAGGAACCAGCGTCAGCAGGATCTCTTTTTCCGGCTCTATAGGTATGCCCAGGAGCTTTTTGCTTTCGTGTATCCCGATGCCCCTGCCGGGTATGATGGTGCCCCCTTCGGCTCCGGCTTTCCTGGAAGCATCTACAATTTTTTCCACCCAGCCTTTCTTCACAATAGTGACAATAAGGTCATGGGTGTTTACTGCGCTGTGCGGCATGGAGCAGGCCTCCTTTACTGGTGTATAAAACATACCAGTTTTTATTATAATTTATTTTAACCGGTTACGGAATGTTCCGATTACCCGGAATTCGCCTTTGACCTCCCCTTGTTATTTCTCCGGCAGGTTCGATTGATTCCGATTTTTCCTCAGCGTTCAAACATGAGCCCCAGCAACATCATCAATAAGATGGGGAACATGGCTACCAGGGCGATTAAGCCGAATCCATCCATTACCGGGTCCCTCCCCGGAATTACCTCGGCTGTTCCCAGGGTTACCGCTACTACAAAAGTTGTTATCATGGGCCCGGTGGCTACACCCCCGGCGTCAAAGGCTATGGACATAAAATTGGAAGAGGTAAATTTTAGCAATACCAGTATGAGCAGGTAGCCGGGTATGAGCAGGTACTGTATAGGAAAACCAAAAATTATCCGGGCTATTCCCAGTGATACGGCAATAGCCACACCTACAGCCAGGGAATAGATCACCAGGTTTTCTTTAATCAGGCCGCTGGTGGCCTTATCTACTTCGTATCCCAGGACTCGCACTGCGGGTTCGGCCAGGGTGGAGATGAAACCCAGAAACAGCCCCAGGGGTATCATTACACAGCGGTGGGGATAAGTCATGCCCCCCAGTATTATTCCCATCTGTTCTCCCGCCGGAAGCAGGCCGTATTCCACCCCGAAAAGGAAAAGGGTCAGTCCCACCAGGCTTATGGCCAATCCTTTTAAAACCTGGTTGATTCGCTGCCGGGGTAGTTTCAAATAGAGTGCCTGGAAAAGCAAAAAGAAGGCCAGTATGGGCAGCATGGTCTGTAAAGACCCCCAAAAAGTAAACGATAATTCCCGTCCGAAGTAGATTATTTCGTTCATCCCAGCAGCACCCCCATCAGCATTATCGCCAGGATGGGACCCATGGAAGCCAGGCCGATCAGGCCAAAGCTTTCTCCGGTGGTGGATTTGCCTCCCAGTACCGAGGTTACACCTATCCCCAGGGACAAGATAACCGGTACGGTGATGGGTCCGGTGGTAACCCCGCTGGCATCAAAGGATATGGCCACAAAATCAGGGGGAGTTATAAAGGAAAGCAGCAGGATCAGGGTATATCCTCCTGCAAAAATATAGGCCAATGGAATCTGCAGCACGATTCTTAAAATAGCCAGGGTAACGAAAATCCCAATCCCCAGGGCGGTAAGAAAAACCAGGAGAGAGTACCCTATCTCGCCCTGGGAAGCCTCTTCGATCATGGAAGCCAGGACGTGTACGGGTGGTTCCGCCAGGGTAGCGGTAAAGCCCAAAAAGAATGTCCAGAACAGGATGAGTCCCAGCCTGCCTATCTGGGGGAGTTCCGAGCCGATGGCTTCGCCCATGGGAAGCACCGAGATCTTTACTCCCAGGAGGAATAAAACCAGGCCCAGGGTTAACATGGCGGCCCCTGCCAGGAACCTGCCTACCAGCACTGTCGGCATGTCCAGCATGGTAAACTGCAGTATCATCACTACCAGGACTATCGGCAGTATCGCTTTAAATACTTCCAGGGAGGTTTTTTTCAGCTCATTTTCCATGACTCTTCCCCCGTTCCACCATTCTTAAATATATAAGGTAATGATAGCAGAAAATATATACGAATTGAAGACCTTGCCGGGTCAAGCCCTTACCTGAAATCATTGCCCGACCCGGTGATAGGTGATATAATGAGCAAAAATGAAGGAAAGAGAAGAGGTTGAGACTATGGAGCCACAAAAGAAGATACGCGTGGGTCTTTTGGGTATGGGGACCGTAGGAACCGGTGTAGTTTCTCTACTGCAGCAGAACGGGGACCTGGTGGAGAAGAGGTCCGGCTGTTCTGTTTCAGTGGAAAAAATCCTGGTCCGGGATGTTTCCCGGCGGCGCGGTATTGAACTGCCCGCGGAGACGTTTACCTCGGATCCTTCGGACATACTGGAAAACCCTGAAATAGACCTGGTGGTAGAACTCCTGGGAGGTATGGAGCCGGCCAGGAGTTACCTGGAAAAGGCACTGCGTGCCGGCAAAGGTGTGGTTACAGCCAACAAGGACGTAATAGCCACGCACGGGAAGGAACTTCTGGACATAGCAAGGGAAAACAACTGCAATATCTGGTTTGAAGGGAGCGTAGGAGGAGGCATTCCCCTGCTTCGCCCCTTGAAGAACTGCCTGGCTGCCAACCGTATAGAGAAGCTGGTGGGAGTTGTAAACGGAACCACCAACTTTATTCTGACCCGGATGGACCAGGAAGGAAGCTCTTTTGAGGAGGCTCTCCGGGAAGCCCAGGACCTGGGCTTTGCCGAGGCCGATCCTTCCAGCGATGTGGACGGCTGGGATGCGGCGTACAAAATTATTATCCTGGGTGGGCTGGCTTTTGGTACTTTTGTCCCCCTGGAGCAGGTTTACGTGCAGGGCATCAACGGGATTTCCTTCCGCGACCTGCAGTACGCCCGGGAGCTGGGATACACCATAAAACTGGTGGCGGTAGGAGATACAGTGGACGGGCAGGTTTCCCTGCGGGTGCAGCCTACGCTGTTGCCCCTGGATCATCCCCTGGCGGCGGTGTACCACGAGTACAACGCCCTGTTCCTGGAAGGGGACGCGGTTGGGGAAGTCATGTTTTACGGCAAAGGGGCCGGGGCTTCACCTACGGCCAGTGCCGTAATGGGCGATGTTATCGAGGCGGCCCGCAGTAAATTGCACTCCATTGACAGCAGCACCCTGGGAGTTCAGCTGAGCGACAGGGCGGTGCTTCCCATGGGAGATATGGTATCCAACTTTTACTTGAGGCTGCAGGCCTACGACCGTCCCGGCGTATTTGCTGCCCTGGCCAGCACCTTTGGAGAAAACCAGGTGAGCCTGGATATGATTATCCAGAAGCGCAGTGAAGAAGGTAAAGCAGAGATTGTTTTAATCACCCACAGCGTGAAAGAGAGTTACTTCTGGGAGGCCCTGGAGAAGGTGTCCAACCTTCCCGCCATAGATGAGGTTCACTCGGTTTTCCGGGTGATAGAGAATAACGAATAACCCACAATTAAAAAGTCAACTGCTGTGTTCAATTCTCAGCTGATAAAAGGAGTTGCTGCAGTATGGATATAAAAAAAGGAACCGGGGCAATGAACTGGAAAGGCGTTATCAGGGCCTATTCCCATTTACTCCCCGTCAACGACCGGACCCCCGTGGTGACCCTCCAGGAAGGAAATACTCCCCTGGTACGGGTGCGGAACCTGGAAAAGAAGCTGGGGTGTCCTTCCCGCCTGTATTTAAAGTGGGAAGGCATGAACCCTACCGGTTCGTTTAAGGATCGGGGAATGACCGTGGCGGTGTCCAAGGCCCTGGAGGAAGGAGCCCGGGGGTTTGTCTGTGCTTCCACGGGCAACACTTCCGCTTCGGCGGCTGCTTTTGCCGCCCGTTCGGGGTATCCCTGCTATGTGCTCATCCCGGAGAATGCAGTGGCCATGGGCAAGCTGGCCCAATCCCTCATGTACGGTGCCACAGTGATAAACTTGCAGGGCAATTTCGACCAGGCCCTGCAGATGGTCCTGGACATAGTGGAACGCAAACCGGTAACCCTGGTTAATTCCCTCAACCCCTATCGCCTGGAAGGTCAGAAGACCGCCTCTTTTGAAGTTTGTGACATACTGGGGAACGCTCCCCGTAACCTCTTTATTCCCGTGGGCAACGCGGGAAATATAACCGCTTACTGGAACGGCTTCAAGGAATACCGGGAGGTAGGCAAGTCTTCCCGCCTGCCGCGCATGTTCGGTTTCCAGGCGGAAGGTGCCGCCCCCATTGTCCGGGGCGAGGCAGTGGAAAACCCCGAGACGGTAGCCACGGCCATACGCATAGGAAACCCGGCCAGCTGGAATTCGGCGGTGGCAGCGGCACAGGAATCCGGCGGCGATATAGGCATGGTGACCGACCAGGAAATCCTGGAGGCTTACCGCCTTTTAGCGTCCCAGGAAGGCGTATTTGTGGAAGCTGCTTCGGCGGCTTCAGTGGCGGGACTTCGCAAAAAGCTGCAGGAAGACCCGGGGGCGTTTCAAGAAGGAGAAGACATTGTGTGCGTTCTTACCGGAAACGGGCTCAAAGACCTGCAGCTGGCCATTGACAGCTGCCCCCGGCCGGTTTCCATCTCTCCGGAGCTTTCCGAGCTGGAGAAAATAATGGAGGTTTAATTCCCTGGCCTGCCTCCCCCTACGGTGGTTGACCTGGCTGTTTTGCTGAAGGGAAAGAAAGGAGGCGGCAGCTTTGCTGAAAGTCCGCGTTCCGGCAACGACCGCCAACCTGGGCCCGGGTTTTGACGCCCTGGGTCTGGCGCTGGATATTTACAATACGGTTACGGTAATGCCTTCAGAGAAAGGTGTTTCCCTGGAAATAAAAGGGGAAGGCGAGCAGTTTCTCCCCCTTGATGAAAATAACCTTCTTATAAAAGCCGCCCAAAGAGTCTTTGATAAAGCGGGATACAACCCGGGCGGCCTTTTTTGGGTTCAGGAAAACCGGATTCCCCTGGAATCGGGCATGGGCAGTAGTGCGGCTGCCATTGTTGCAGGAGTCTGTGCTGCTAACGCCCTGCTGCCGCGGCCTTTTTCGGAGGAGGAGATAACCGACCTGGCCGTGCAGATAGAAGGGCATCCCGATAATATAGCTCCCGCCTTGTTTGGCGGTCTTACCATCTCTTATCCCCGTGAGGAAGATCCACAGCAAAGGCTGGATTTCGCACTGCGGGAAGGGTGCGAGAACGGTTTTGGAGTTATCAGAACCGGGGTTCCACCGGGATTACACCTGGTGCTGGCGGTGCCCGAAACCAGGCTCTCTACAAAAAAGTCCCGCGGGGTGCTGCCCCGGCAAGTGAGCTTTGAAGACGCTGCTTTTAACGTAGGAAGGACTGCCGCCCTGGTGGCTTCTTTGATGAACGGCCAGGGGGAGCATTTAAAGGAAGCCTGTCGGGACAGGCTGCACCAGCCCTACCGCTTTTCCCTGATGCCGGGAGTAGACAAAGTCGTAGAAGCGGCACTCCGGGCCGGGGCCCAGGGTTGTGCCTTGAGCGGGGCGGGCCCTTCGGTGGCGGCTTACTGGGTGGAAACCGGGGAAGGTAGTAGTACCTTCCGGGACAGGCCTTCTTCGGAGTTTGCGCCTTCATCGTCTGCAGATCATACTACTTCTACCGGCCGCTCTGTGGCTTCTGCCATGCAGGAAGCCTTTGCCGCAGCAGGTACCGGCTGCCGCATTTTCCCCGCACGCCCCGACGCCGAAGGGACGGTTATCTTGTAGACCACGCCGGGAATTATTGAAATTAATTACCAGGAAATGCTGCCCCCGATGGGCAGGAATAATCCTTTTTATTGTGGAATAAAATAAGAATTAACCCTTTTAATATACTTCTAATGACTGCACAAGAACTCCGGCAAAAGAAATTGCCGGGTCTTTCGTTAAATAACCGTGTTGTGTCGCTATTATAATAAAGAATCGGGTGATGGTTTTTGGATTTATCCTCTGATAATTGCCACAGAACCTGGGTGGAGATAGACCTGGACAGCATTGTTCATAATGTAAGAGAGTTCAGGGGGCTCCTGGGCGAAAACGTGAGCATCATGGCCGTGGTAAAGGCCGATGCTTACGGGCACGGGGCTGCTGAAATCTCTTCTACTCTTCTGGAAGCCGGGGTAAACAGCCTGGGAGTTGCTTTTTTGGAAGAAGCCATTGAGTTGCGAAAAGCAGGCATAAAAGTCCCGGTTTTAATGATGGGGTTTACTTCCCCGGAAGAAGTAGACCTGCTGCAGGAATACAATTTAACCCCCACGGTTTTTTCCCTGGAGGCGGCCGAGGCGCTATCAAAACGCGCCGTGCAGCGGGATACTTCCATACCCGTGCACGTAAAAGTAGATACGGGGATGGGCAGGATTGGCTTTTTGCCGGATAAAGCCCCGGGTTATGTCAAGGAAATAGCACATTTGCCCGGACTGGAAATAGAAGGGCTGATGACCCACTTTGCCGCCGCCGACGAGGAAGAGCTGGACTATACCCACCGCCAGCTGGAAGCTTTTGAAGGGGTCCTGGCCGGCTGCCGGGAGGAAGGCCTGGAGCCTTCAGTTATTCATGCCGCCAACAGCGCAGCCGCCATAAGGCTGCCCCAGTCGCACTACCGCATGGTCCGCCTGGGGCTGTCCCTCTACGGGCACTATCCTTCCGGCACGGTAAAGGAACGGGCGGGGGTGCACCTTAAGCCTGCGCTTACATTTAAAAGCCGGGTTATTTCCGTAAAAAAGGTTCCTGCCGGCACCTGTGTCAGTTACGGGTGCAGTTACCGTACCGGCAGTGAAGCCTCCATAGCCACGGTTCCGGTGGGATACGCCGACGGATTTAATCGCCTTCTCTCCAACCGGGGAGAAGTGCTTATCAGGGGGAAAAGGCTACCGGTGGTGGGAAAAGTTTGCATGGATTTTATTATGGTCGATGTTACGCAGGTGGAAGGAATCAGGGAAGGCGACGAAGTAGTTATTTATGGGAAGCAGGAAGAAGAAGAAATAAGCGTGGATGACGTGGCACAGCTTTTGGAAACTATACCATACGAAGTGTTGTGTGCCATAAACAAGAGAGTCCCCCGGCTGTATTACCGCCACGGTAGCCTGGTCTCTTATACCGATCTTTTAGGGAAAGAGCTATGAAACAGGGCAATAAATTTTTATGAAGTATGAATGCTAGCGTATTAATTTTAATCAACTGGCATATCTTTTCTAGGGGGTGCTTTTAATGGATGGTACCAGGAGGATCATGATCAGCTTACCCAGCCATCTTCTAAACGAAGTAGACGGGATCGTTGCATCGGAAAAGCGAACGCGGAGCGAGTTTATTCGCGAGGCCATGAAGCTTTACCTGCACGAGAGGAAAAGAAAACAGATCAGGGAACAGATGCAGAAGGGTTACCTGGAGATGGCCAAACTAAACCTTTCCCTTTCCCGGGAGGCTCTGATGGCGGAAAATGAAGCCAATCGGATAGCCGAGGAAATGGTGGGCGGAGAGTGAGTGAAGCAAAGTGGAAGTTAAAAGAGGTTATATTTTCTTTGCCGATTTAAGCCCGGTGGTTGGATCAGAACAGGGCGGGGTTAGACCGGTTCTGATAGTGCAAAACGATATAGGCAACCGCTACAGCCCCACGGTTATAGTTTCGGCAATTACTTCCCAGATCGACAAGGCCAAACTGCCTACCCATATCGAGATCAGTGCGGATAAATACAATCTGGAAAGGGATTCTGTTATACTGCTGGAGCAGCTGCGGACCATTGATAAACAGAGGCTGCAGTACAAAATCACCGAGCTGGATGAGCCTGTAATGCAGAAAGTGGACTACGCCCTTAAAATAAGCCTGGGACTTATAGATTTCTAGTGATATTCCCCTTAAACACCCCGACTTTAACCCGTTAATTTTTCTTATGAAACCGCTAATTGGTATAACCTGCAACTTTATTCCAAAAAAACTGGAGCATACCCTGGCACAGGCGTATGCTCACGCCATAGAAAGTGCCGGCGGGGTTCCCTTGCTGGTGCCCCTCCTGGAAGAAGCCGGCAGGCAGCGGATTCTGGAAGTAGTGCACGGTCTGCTTCTGTCTGGCGGGGGAGATATAGGCTCTTTCTTTTTTGGTGAAGAACCTTTGCCAGGACAGGGACAGGTCTATCCTGCGCTGGACCGGCACGAAATAAAACTGGCCCGGCAGGCCTTGAAGGGGAAATTACCCCTTCTGGGGATTTGTCGCGGGATGCAGGTGATCAATGTGGCGGCGGGAGGCACCCTCTACCAGGACCTGTATGAGCAGGAGGCGGGGTGCCTTCAGCATTTTCAGAACATGCCCGGTAAGTATCCCGTACATACGGTTTGGATCTCTTCAAATTCCCGGCTGTTTGCTGTTAACCGCAGCGCGCGGGTGCAGGTAAACAGTTTTCACCATCAGGCGGTGCGGACCCCCGCCCCGGGTAGCCTGGTTAGTGGAGCGGCGCTCGACGGGGTGGTGGAAGCGCTGGAAATGCAGGAACACCCTTTTGCACTGGGAGTGCAGTGGCATCCGGAAAGAATGGACAACGTGGCTTCCCGGGAGCTTTTCAGGGAATTTGTTAAGGCTGCTGCTTTTTACGGCAGGGATATGTAGGAGCTTGCAAACGCCCCCGTAAAAAGAAACATAAACACATCTGTTATATGAACTTTCAAAATAGTCTAATATAAGATATAATAATTTTACGGTCTTTATCAAGCTTAAACCTAAAACATTTTAAGGAGTAACACGCTAAAGGCCGCATTTGAAAGGAGGCTATATTTTTTCATGCTCCGCACCAAAACCTGGTGGTTTGACGATTACGAGACCAGGAACCTGTTCCTGGCGGGGGGTGCTTCTTCCCAGAGGGGGCTGCGGGCAAATTTTCTGGCCCCCAAAACTTTTATAGGCTCCCAGGCCTTGAAAGTCTTCCTGGAAGAAGTGGCGGATGGTCTTCTGCAGAAAAGGGCTTTATTTATTACCGATGAAGTAATGGCACCGGCGGCCCGTGAAGTAGCAGAGAGGTTTTCCCGCTTTAATTTTGAAGTCGAGGTTTGGGACGGTGTTCAAAACGAAGCTCCACTCAGTAATATCAAGGAAGGGGCCAGGATGGCCAGGGAATACCGGCCTTTTCTCCTGGTGGCTTTTGGGGGCGGTTCTGTAATAGACGCCGCCAAGGCAATTTTTATTCTTTACGAAAAAGATATGGATATTCGCCGGGTGCACCCCCTGGAAGCGCTGGGGCTGCGCCGGAAAGGGCTGCTCATGGCCATCCCCACTACCAGCGGTACGGGTTCGGAAAGTACCCTGGCGGCGGTTATAACTGACGATGAAGAAGAAATACCCGTAAAGGCGCCGGTGATGCACGGGGAAATAGTACCTGACTTTGCCATTGTTGATTCGCGCTATGTGATGGGGATGCCTGTCGGCCTCACCATGGGAAGCGGGCTGGATGTGCTGACCCACGCCGTGGAAGCCTACATATCTTCCTGGAGCATCGACTATACGGACCCACTGGCGCTGCAGGCTGTCCGGCTGGTGCTGGAGTACCTGCCGCGTTCCGTGCAGAACGGCAAAGACCGGGAGGCTCGCTACAAGATGCATGTGGCTTCCAACCTGGCCGGACTCTCTTTTGCCAACGCCAACGTGGGCCTGGCTCACTCCGCGGGTCATGCTTTTGGCAAGGTCTTTAATGTGCACCACGGGATAGCTGTAGGGCTATTTTTACCCTATGTGCTTCAGCATAGTTCCAGGATTACTTCCAAGGGGGACGCCCTGGCCCGGGAACTGGGATTACTGCCGCGTGAAGAGGATAGGGAAGGAAAAGGAACTTCTGTGCTGGTGGAACGGTTCCGGGAACTGTACCGCCTGGTGGGAGGCCCTATGGCCGGCAAAGACCTGTTAGCCGAAAAAGATT
>CAYODA010000061.1:0-10784 GCA_964402625.1 uncultured Syntrophomonadaceae bacterium
ATGAAGGCGGGGGTAGATGCCGCCGCCTGGATTCCGGTACCATAAAGACGGGGAAGAACCTTGCCCGGGCCGAACGGTTGAAGATTATACACGAAAAGATTTCTGAACTGGTGGGGGAGTATGCGCCGGGGGCAGTCTCCCTGGAGAAAGTTTTTTTCAATCAAAACGTGAGATCGGCTTTAACAGTAGGAGAGTCTCGCGGTATAATATTGCTGGCTGCTGCAACCGCCGGCATACCGGTTGAGGAATACGCCCCGCTGCAGATAAAAAACATGGTTGCCGGCGACGGCAGGGCGGATAAGCTACAGGTACGGAAAATGGTCTGCCTCCAGCTGAAAATAAACGACTATAATTTCGGTTCAGACGACGAGGCCGATGCCCTGGCCGTAGCCTTGTGTCATCTGCAGAACTTGAAGTGGAACTCATTTGCGTCAAGGAGAGAAACCAGGTGATAGATTTTATCAAGGGAAAGCTGGCTGAAAGCGGACCGGGATGGGTGGTCCTGGAGAACGGCGGGATGGGGTATCACGTGGAGGTCCCGGTATCGTGGTCCCGTCTCGGTTACCAGCAGGGCCAGGAAGCCTTGCTGTACACCCGCCTGGTGCTAAAAGAAGACGGTCTTTTTTTATACGGTTTTGCTACTGCCGAGGAAAGGAACCTGTTCAACATGATCCTGGGAGTAGGTGGATTTGGCCCGCGGATTGCGCTTGCCATCCTGGGGGAATTTACCGTCTCGCAGTTTTACGTGGCGGTAATAGAAGAAAACACCAAGGTTCTTTCCGGGGTGCCGGGGGTGGGGCGCAAATCTTCACAGCGGCTTATCCTGGAGCTTAAAGAAAAACTCCCGTCCTCTTTTTCTCCTTCTTCGGAAGAAGAAGCCGGTTTTGCAGCGGAACCCGGCACCTCAGTGGAAGGAGAAACTGTAGAAGCCCTGGCATCGCTTGGTTTTTCCAGGGCAGAAGCAACTGCGGCGGTGGAACATGCAAAGGCACAGTTAAACGGAGAGAGTTCCCCCGAGGATCTCCTGAAGGCATCTTTAAAATATCTTTCTCACCGTTAAAAACAAAGGGGAGGTTAGCCAGGTTTGGAAGAGAGAATTGTTTCGGCCAATACCAGGGAAGAAGATCACTTTCAACAGGGTGTACGTCCTGCTGTCCTGGAGGAATACGTGGGGCAACCCAAGCTTAAAGAAAAACTGGAAATTTATATAAAGGCAGCCCGGGAGAGGGGAGAAAGTCTGGATCACGTTCTTTTGTACGGTCCTCCCGGCCTGGGGAAAACCACCCTGGCACATATTATTTCCAGGGAAATGGGAGTAAATATAAGGGTAACTTCTGGGCCGGCATTGGAAAGGCCGGGTGATCTGGCTTCTATTCTAACCAACCTGGAAAGTGGTGACGTGCTTTTTATAGATGAAATACATCGCCTGCCACGCTTTGTCGAAGAGGTGCTCTATCCTGCCATGGAAGATTATGCCCTGGATGTGGTTATAGGAAAAGGTCCTGGAGCACGCAGCCTGCGCCTGGAACTGCCTTCCTTTACGCTGGTAGGAGCCACGGTAAGGGCCGGCCTGCTGTCTTCACCTTTAAGGGACCGGTTCGGGGTGGTAGACCGGCTTGACTTTTATTCTATTGAAGAGCTGGAGAAGATAATTACCAGGTCTGCCGGTATACTGGAAATAACCGTGGATGAAGAAGGAGCCCGTGAAGTGGCCAAATCTTCCCGTGGCACTCCCCGTATAGCCAACCGGTTGCTCAGGCGGATAAGGGATTATGCCCAGGTAAAAGCAGCCGGACATATAGATTATGAAGTGGCCCGGGAAGCCCTGGATATGCTGGAACTGGACCATCTGGGCCTGGACCAGATTGACCGCAGGATAATGGAGGCCATTACCGAGAAGTTCGGCGGAGGGCCTGTTGGGGTAGAGACCATAGCGGCTTCCATCAGTGAGGAAACCCGCACTATAGAAGATGTGTACGAGCCCTACCTCATGAAGCTGGGCTTTATCAAGAGAACACCGCGCGGCAGGGTGGTAACTCCGGAAGGATACAGGTACCTGGAGCTTCCCGTTCCCGGAGAAGAGCAGGGCCGCTTTTGGAGTTAGTAAGTATTTACAAATACTTATTGCCGGGTTATGAAAAACAAGAAAACAGAATATTTAAAGTGTCCCGGCGATTAAACAACAGGTATTTCCGGTAAAATAGTAGAAGGCTCGACTTGGAGGCATGGATTATGGGTCCGGAAAATATCGGCAGGATACTTCTTTACCTGGGAGGATTCTTGCTCCTGGTGGGTGGTTTGTTTTACCTGTGCGGCAAACTTGGCCTGGGCAGGCTTCCCGGTGATATTTACGTGGAAAGGGAGAACTTTGTGTTTTATTTCCCCCTAGCCACGGCTATAGTAGTAAGTTTACTGCTTACATTGCTTTTTAACCTGATTTTACGGCGATAAAGGAGGTAATATGAACCACCAGGATTCTCGATTACTTCTTGATAGCTATGATTACCACCTTCCCCCCGAGCTGATTGCCCAGGAACCGCTGCCGGAAAGGGACAGGTCGCGGCTGATGGTGGTAAACAAGCTCACCGGTGTAATAGAGCACCGTTATTTTTATGAGCTACCCCGCCTACTAAAGCCTGGCGATTTACTGGTTTTTAACGACAGCAGGGTGATCCCGGCCAGGCTGTGGGGGAGAAGAGAAGATACCGGGGGTAAGGTGGAATTACTTTTAATAAGGCGCCTTTCCGGTGAAGGACAGGGTCAAGAAAAGTGGCTGGCCATGACTAATCCGGGCAGGAAAGCCCATCCCGGAAGCAGGATTGTGGTAGAAAACAAGGTAACGGCAGAAGTAGAAAGCAGGGACGAAGAGGGATACCGGGTACTTAATTTTCAAACGGAAGAACCTTTAAACAGGGTGTTATGGGAAATCGGAAGCATGCCAGTACCCCCTTATATAAAAAAAGAGCTGCAGGAACCGGAAAGTTACCAGACAGTGTATTCCAGGGAAGAAGGTTCAGTAGCCGCACCAACGGCAGGGCTCCATTTTACTTCAAGAGTCCTGGAGGAGCTTGCTTCCCGGGGAATAGAGCAGGTTTATCTTACCCTTCATGTAGGGCCGGGGACGTTCCTACCGGTAAAAAACAGCGACATAAGAGAACACCGCATGCACTGCGAATTTTTTGAAATCTCCCGGCAGGCCGCCGAAAGCATTAATCGGGCCCGGCGGGAAAACCGGCGGGTAATTGCCGTAGGAACTACTTCCTGCCGGGTGCTTGAATCAGTAGCTGAGACAGACGGTACCGTTCAAGAAGGCCGCGGATGGACCGACCTGTTTATTTATCCCGGTTATGAATTTAAAGCCGTAGACGGGCTTCTAACCAATTTCCATCTGCCCCGCTCTACCCTTCTCATGCTGGTCTGTGCATTTGCGGGCAGGGAACTGGTTTTAGAGGCATACCGTAAAGCTGCGGAGGAAAGGTACCGGTTTTACAGTTTTGGTGACGCCATGCTGCTATGGTAAAAATGAGCCGGATTCATGGGTAATCTCCGTTTAATTGACAGAATAACGGTGTAATGCTAAGCTATGGGAGTAGTTTCTAATGATAGATTTCACGGTTACGCACGAAAGTGCATCCAATAAAGCCAGGGCAGGAGTGCTGCAAACACCTCACGGCCGTATAGAGACACCTGCTTTTATGCCGGTAGGAACGCAGGCCACGGTTAAGACCCTGGAGGCAGAGGACCTGGAACGGCTTGGCTACGGGATTATACTGAGCAACACCTACCACCTTTATCTTAGGCCCGGGATAGAAGTTATAGCACGTCACGGTGGGCTGCACCCTTTCATGAACTGGAACGGGTCTATATTGACGGACAGTGGGGGTTTCCAGGTTTTCAGTCTGGAGAGTTTACGGCAAGTAGATGACCACGGTATAGCTTTTAAATCTCACGTGGATGGTTCCAGCCACTACCTGACCCCGGAGAAAGTAATTCGCCTGCAGAATGCCATGGGCGCGGATATAATAATGCAGCTGGATCAGTGTCCCGCTTATCCTTCCCCCTATAATGAAGTGGAAGAAGCTGTGCGGCGAACTACTGCCTGGGCATACCGCTGCAGGGCGGCACACCTGCGGGAAGACCAGTCCCTGTTTGGCATTATCCAGGGTGGTGTACACCGCGAACTGCGCGAGAGGAGTGCGGCAGAGCTGGTAGAGCTGGATTTCCCGGGTTATGCGCTGGGCGGATTAAGCGTGGGAGAACCCAAAGAGGAAATGTACCGGGTGCTTGATTATACCACTCCGCTTATACCGTTACACAAGCCCCGCTACTTGATGGGAATAGGCTCTCCGGATGCACTTTTAGAAGCTGTTAGAAGAGGGGTGGATCTGTTTGACAGTGTTATGCCTACACGCATGGCCCGCAATGCCAGGGTAATAACGGGTTCGGGTTATTTGAACCTGCGAAATTCTTTTTATACTACCGATCTCCGGCCCCTGGATCCGGAGTGTTCATGTAAGGTATGCTCATCCTATTCCCGTGCTTATATAAGGCACCTGCTGCAGGCAGGAGAGGTACTGGGAATAAGGTTGACAACTTATCACAATCTTTATTTCATAAAGAGCTTTATGGATAGAATAAGAAAAGCTATCCGGGAGGACAGCTGGAATACAGTTGAGAGGGTATGGGAAGAAAATAATTAAATTTAATCAAGGGAGGTGCTTCTCTAATGGCTGATTTTACTCCACTGCTAATGATAGTGTTACTTTTTGCGGTTTTTTACTTTGTGCTCATCAGGCCCCAGCAAAAGCAGCAAAAAAAGCGCCAGGAAATGCTAAATAGCCTGGAGAAAGGACACCGGGTAGTTACCATAGGTGGTATTCACGGTGTAATCAAAGAGATCAGGGAAGAAGAAGATGTGGTAGTTCTAAGGGTGGCGGACAATGTTAATTTAAAGATGGCACGTCAGGGTATAGATCATGTAGTTGAAGAAGAGTAATAAACGTTAGAGCAGATAATACCCGTACCTTGTTAGCTTAAAGGCGCCTGTCGGTTATTTGCATGATTTAGTAGCTAATTAGCTTCCCGGGCTCGATGAGGGTGTCGGGAAAGTACATAGTCAGAGCTCATGCTGTTGGAGCCTTTTTCCCCAGAATTTAAAGGGAAGAAGGTTCTTTTTTTTAGATGGGTAAAAACATAATGTGATTCTGTCGGGCATAATTTTATAGTAATTAACTTAAATAATACGACTTACACCAGCTCTGCTGGGTATTTTCCACCTTCTAGTGATGGCGCCCACGGCGCCAGGTGGACTACTCAGAAAATACTCCTTTCCCCGCAACCAAAGTTGCCCTATTTACCTTCCCTCCCCCCGCCGGGAGGAGGGTTAGGGTGGGGGGGGATACCTATTAGGAGTTCTCACTCCAGGTGTGGTTATACTTCCGCCACACTGTGTGATGGTAGTATCCTGCAGTGAGTTTGATTTAAACTAAAAGGAGGTGGAGATGGATGCATCCGGGAGAAAAGAATTACCGGAACCAGGTGATAGCCGGTAGCGAAAGCAGCAGGGTCAATCTACTGGTATTAACTACCAGCATAGCTTTTGCACTTGTAGTTTCTCTGTTTATCCTGGTGTTGGGAAGTATACTTTTGTATTTTACTCCTGTCCTTGAAAGTTATGCCCCGGTAATGGTTTTTGCGGCAAATCTGGTGGGAATAGTTTTAGGTTCCCGTAAAGCGGGGATGAGGGTAGGAGTTAAGGGATGGTTGAACGGCGGGCTGGTAGGTCTGGGATACATGATAATTATTATTGTTATTGGTCAATTTGTTCTAGAGCCGCAGGTTTTGGGTTCTAACCTTATATCTACTATTTTTCTGGGATTTGTCTTTGGAGCCTTGGGAGGAATGTGGGGAGTTAATTCTTAATTACCTGATATATTAAATAAGTTGAGATACAAGGAAGGAGTTCTTTAGAACGGTATAAAATTAATAAATTGGGAAAAGAAAAAGCAGAACAAAAAGTTACAGGGAGTGTAGTACCATGCGCGCTGTGGAACCGTGCTACTCTTGTATTGAGAAGCTTGCTTACAGGGTGGCTGAACTAATAGGCAAAACAGAAAGTTCCACTAAAAAAACAGAGGCTTTAGAAGAAGGTATTTCTTATCTGGAAGAGAATTTTTCTACAGAATGGATTCCAGCCAATCTTGCCGGTAACATGCAACGTAGAATGAAAGAAGTGTCCGGCTGCAGTGACCCTTTTCAACGGGTTAAGGATAAAGAAATGCAGCGGGCCCGTCAACTTAGCAGCGAATTCCATCCTCAGGAAGATGCTACTGAGAAGGAGTTAATAGAATTTGCGGTCAAGGGCAACAGCGTGGATTTTTTTGTAGACCTGGATAAAATGCGGGAGCAAATAACCGCACCGGTGAATTTTTTTATAGACGATACCGGGTGGTTTTTAGAGAAGCTGCATACACTTAAGGACAATCCCCGGGCAAAGCTTCTCTATTTTGCAGATAACGCCGGGGAATATTATTTTGACCTGCCTCTATTGGGAAGGTTGCAGCAGTACACCAATGTTTATTACGTAATAAAAGAAAAACCGATTCAGAACGATATAAGCCTGGAAGAAGTAAACAGGATGGGCTTAAATGTTCCGTCAAAAATTGTCAGTACCGGCACCGATACTCCCGGCCTGTACCCGGAGATAGCCTCTGCTGGTTTTATGGAACTGTACCGGGAGGCGGATCTGATACTGGCCAAGGGCATGGGAAACTACGAAACCCTGCCGGATCTTTCCCTTCCCGCCCCGGCGCTCCTGCTCTTTAAAGCAAAATGTATGCCGGTAGCCGAATCTATTGGAGTACCGCTTGATTCTTATGTGGCGGCAAAACACTAGATGCCCTATAAAAATTTAAGAAAAGGAGAGAATTGCATGCCTTTACTACTGGATTCTGCAGACATGGAGGACATTTCAAGTTCCCGGGAACTGGAAGTTGTAAGCGGTGTAACTACCAACCCCAAGCTAATGCATGAAGCCGGGGCTGATCCTGAGCGACGCATTAAAGAGATTTTAGAGAAGGTGCCCTGGCCGCTCTGGATACAGGTGCCCGAGGGGAGGAGGCAGGAAATGTTCCGCTGGTCCCTGGGATACTGGTCGGTAGCCCCCGAGCGCATAGTTATAAAAATCCCCTGCACCTGGGACGGGGTATGGCTGGCCGGCAGGCTCAAGCGTAACCACATTCCGGTATGCATAACTACGGTTTTTACTTCGTATCAGGCATTGCTGGCTTTTGAAGCCGGGGCTGATTACGTGGCCCCCTATGTCAACAGGGCCTCGCGGGAAGGAGGAGACGGGATTGAGCTGGTAAAAGATATAGCAGAAATTATCCGGGCCAGGGGAGGTCAGGAAGAGATCCTGGCAGCAAGCCTTAAATCACCGGAAGAGCTGGTGCAGGCATACCTGGCGGGAGCGCAATATCTTACCGCGCCGTACAAAGTTTTAAAAGACCTTCTGCGCAGCCCTCTTACAGATGATGCACTGGCTTCCTTCAGGGAACTACCCGGAGGTGTGATGGACCATAAAGAAAGTTAGGGAAGCAGATTTAATCCTGGCTGCCAGGATTAAAAAGCCCTTGAAGGTCGAGGTGTTTCACGCCTGGGTTAAATCTGTTATAATTAACCTGTAGGAAGAGAGAGGATGAGATTTTACAGAGGAGGTATAAACTTGAAACACATCAAAACAGTTAACCGTAAAGAGTTTGTTCCACGAAGGAAAGAAGGTTGCCGTGAATGTGTCACTTCATGCCAGTCTGCCTGTAAAACTTCTTGCACTGTAGGCAACCAGGTTTGTGAGCAAAAAAGCAGCTAGAGGATTAATCAGGTCTTATAAATTATTAAACGGGACCAGGTTTTTGACCTGGGCCTTTTTATGATTTTTAAGATAAAACTTATCTGGATATAGGTGGGAGGTGCTTGTTTGTCTGGTCAGCTGCACCTTTTTGAGATAAACGATAGCAAACTGGTGTTTGATGTAGAAAGCGACACCCTACATGAGGTGGATGACCTGGCCTGGGAAGTTATAGATGCACTGGAATGGGGTTATTCCCGGGAAGACATCTATGCATTGCTTTCTACTCGATACCCGGCAGAGGAAATAAGAGAAGTAACAGGCGAGATTGAAGAGCTCAAGGAAAAAGGGAAACTCTGGTCACCGCCGGGTCATCCGGATTTTAGCCAGGCTGCTGCACCGGTGGTTAAAGCCTTGTGTTTAAATGTTGCCCATGCGTGTAACCTCACCTGCCGCTACTGTTTTGCCGGCAAAGGAGAGTATCGTGGGCAAACTTCTTTAATGCCTGCCGAGGTAGGAAAAGCTGCCGTGGATTTTTTGCTGCAGAGAAGTAACGGTCGCAGTAAAGCCGAGATAGACTATTTTGGTGGAGAGCCCCTCCTGAACATGGAAGCAGTTAAAGATATAACCGGGTATGCGCGCTCTAAAGGTGATGCCGTGGGGACGGAATTTCGCTTTACGCTAACCACCAACGGCCTGCTGTTAAACGAAGAAGTTTGCAGCTACCTTTCCCGCGAAGGTTTTAGCGTAATATTAAGTTTGGACGGGCGCCCCGAAGTTCATGACCTGATGCGTTCTTTCCCGGACGGTTCCGCCAGTTATAGCCGGGTGCTGGAGCGCTTGAAAGAATTCCTGCACCAGTGGAAAGGAAGCTATTATGTACGGGGTACTTTTACCCGGTACAACCGGGACTTTTTTCAGGACGTCTACCACCTGTACCGGGAGGGATTTAGGAGCCTGTCGCTGGAGCCTGCCGTGGCAGATCCCGACAAGGACTGGGCCTTGCGTGAAGAAGATCTGAAGGAACTGGAGCGGCAGTACCGGGAACTGGCCGATTTTTACCTGGAATGTTACCGCAAGGGGGATCCCTTTACTTTCTTTCACTTTGAGATAGACCTGGAAGAAGGCCCCTGCCTCTACAAACGACTTTCCGGGTGCGGCGCCGGGAGTGAATACCTGGCGGTAACGCCGGCAGGAGATCTTTACCCCTGCCACCAGCTGGTCGGGCGCCAGGAATATTGCATGGGTAACGTGTTTTATCCGGATCAGGTTAAGGAGGAGCTACCACCGGAGGTATTTCCTCCTGTAGGGCCAACCCGTGAAGAGTGCCGGGATTGCTGGGTTCGCTATCACTGCGGTGGGGGTTGTCGTGCGGCTTCGTTGGAGGTTAACGGGGATCCTGCGGTTCCCTACCGCCTGGAATGCGCCCTGCAGAAAACCAGACTGGAGTGTGCACTGTACATCAAGGCAAACCTGAAGGAGTGAAAACAGGTGGATCTTTTCACCCGCAGCTGGCAGGAAAAAGTGGAGCGGGAAGGCCCCCTGGCGGTCCGTATGCGTCCCTGCTCACTGGAAGAGTTCGTGGGCCAGGAAGAGATTCTTAAAGAAGGCGCCCCCCTGTACCGGGCCATCACTGAAGACAAAATGCCTTCCTGCCTGTTTTACGGACCGCCGGGAACCGGTAAAACCACGTTGGCTCGCATCATTGCTTCTTTCAGCAGTGCAGCATTTGTTCAGCTTAATGCAGTATCGGCAACGGTTAAAGAAGTACGTGAAGTTATAAAGCAGGCCCGGGAAAGATGGGGCGGGGAGAACCGCAGAACCATATTGTTTCTGGATGAAATACATCGTTTTAACAAGGCCCAGCAGGATGCACTGCTTTCCGCGGTAGAAGAAGGCACTTTGCTTTTTATAGGGGCCACCACGGAGAATCCGTTTTTTCATCTTACTTCCCCTCTCCTGTCGCGCCTGCGGATTTTTTCTTTCCACCCCCTGGAAAAGGAAGAAGTTAAAACCCTGCTGCAAAGATCCCTTGAAGACAGCAAAAGGGGTCTGGGCGAGTGGCAGGTGGAAGTTGAAGATAAAGCCCTGGAGCTTTTATCGGAGAGAGCCGGGGGAGACGCCCGGGCGGCCTTGAATTCACTGGAGCTGGCTGTCCAGACTGCTTATGCGCAGGATGGAAAGGGCTGCCGGGTGACTTACGAGGTGGCTGAAGAGGCCATGGCCCATCGGGTGTTTGCTTATGACCGCTCCGGCGATGCACATTACGATATTGCTTCTGCTTTTATAAAGTCCATACGCGGCTCCGATCCCGACGCCGCCCTGTACTGGCTGGCCCGTATGATCCAGGGTGGGGAGGACCCTCTCTTTATAGCCCGGCGTCTGGTTATTAGCGCCTCGGAAGATGTAGGCAATGCAGATCCCCGGGCCCTTGAAATTGCCAATGCAGCAGCCCAGGGAGTTCAGATGGTAGGTATGCCCGAAGGTAAAATAATTCTGGCCCAGGCGGTAACTTACCTGGCTTCTGCACCCAAGAGTAATGCTTCCTACCTGGGTATTAATGAAGCCATGGAAGAAGCCAAAAAGCATGCGGCATCACCGGTCCCGGACCATATAAAGGGAGCCGGTTTTCGGGGAGCGGAAAGGCTGGGACACGGAAAAGGTTACCGGTATCCCCATGACTACCGCGAGGGTTACGTAAAACAGCGTTACCTCCCCCCGGAGCTGGAAGGCAGGCTGTTCTACCGACCCAAGGAGATCGGGATGGAAGGAAAAATAAAGCAGCGCCTGGAAAAGCTTCACCCGCGAAAGTACCGGCAAGCAGACCCAAGCAGGGAAAAATGAGAGGTAGCACAAAAAAACCTGCTTGCTTGAGAAGGGTATAAGGTTGTTATACTAATAATTGAATAACGGTTATTGTATGTATTCTGCTTCCGTT
>CAYODA010000062.1:0-7510 GCA_964402625.1 uncultured Syntrophomonadaceae bacterium
AGCCGAGCCAACCACTACACCAGCGAGGGGCGAAAGAAAGGTATTTTCTGAGTAGAAACAGGAAAGGAGGATTTGAATGGAAAAAGCTAATTCGAAGGTGAAAAACAGAAAAAAAGTTCTGTTATGGCTGGGGACTCTTCTGATTCTGGCCGGCGTCACCCTGGCTGCTTACCCTTTCCTGCAGAATGCCTACTACCGGCACGTGCAGGCCAATGATGCGGCAAAGCTGATGGAAGAGCTGGAAGAAGGAAAAGAAAACATTGAAGAAGAAAACAACAGCCCACGGGAAGAAAACCCGGCATTTCTCCCGGAAGAAGAAGCCCCGGATTATCCCCAATATCTGGAGCCCGGGGAAGGTATTCTGGAAATCCCCGGCCTGGAGATTTCCATTCAAATAGGCTACGGGGTAGAAACAGAAGACCTCAAGTCCGGTCCGGGTTTCTACCCCCACAGCGGCTTTCCCGATACCGGCAACGTTTCCATAGCTGGCCACCGCACCACATACGGTGCTCCTTTCTACAGCCTACACCGACTGCAGGAAGATGACTTAATTAAACTTTATTACCAGAACCGGGTTTACACTTACCGGGTAGCAAAAGTCTTTGATACTCACACCCGGGACTGGAGTGTAATCGACCCCACTCCAGAGCCCGCCCTGACCCTAACCACCTGCCATCCCATAGGAGGCGACCACCGCCGCCTGGTAGTACGGGGTTACCTGGATGAAGCTAACAATAGTATGGCCTCTTTACCTTCGGATTTCTAAACCCTAGCAAAAAGCTTTATACCGGCACCGAATAGCCCTGGTTACCGGTTTCTTTTCTGCTGTCCTGTTCCTGTTTAGACCCTGCCTCTTCTTTCTTCCATAAAAAAATGTAACTACCACTACAGCGAAGGATTACTATATAGGAGTAGCGAGCTTCTCATGTTACTTAATTATCGCCCCGGGTAGTTACAAGAATTTTATCGTGCTCAAGAAATATGTGGGCATTTGTCGAAATTTATAGTAAAATATAGTTGAGTAGCCAGTAAATAAATATCTGGTTTACTCAAGGGGGCAAAAATGGATAAAGCTTCCCACTTTTCCACCAGGGGCGACTCACAAAGAAAAGCCTACGGGAAAGAAACCTTGCGGTCAATTCTCCCTTCCCACACCAGTGAAGGTAAAAAAATCAATCTTGCCTTTCGCCTGTACCGGTTTACTTCACTATTCCTGACTGCTGCTCTCTTTGTCTCTCTTTCCAACCAGCTGTCACTTTCTTTCAGGCTGTTACTGGTAATTTTCCTGCTGGTTGCCGCTGCTGTCCTGGTTTACTTTTATGAAAAATACCAGCAAAACCGTACCCTCGTTACTTTGCTTATAATAACGGAAGTTGCCGGACTCACCTATCTGCTTTCTTTTTCGGGGGGGCTCGAGAGTCCCTTTTTGTGGTATTCCCTGAACCCGTTTTTCCTGGCTGCAGTACATCTGTCTTACTACTGGCTGTGGTTTCTGTTAGCTACTTTTTTTTCCGGAATCTTGTGGTTACAGGTTGCTGTTTTTTCCGCACTCCAAACCACTGGAGAAATCCTGGCCAATAGCATCCCTTCTGCCTTAACCATGACCATGATTTTACTAATAATGCAGGTCTTCTCCCGCCTGTACCTGCTTCTGTCCGAACAATCATCCCGGCTGGAACTGCAGAAAAAAGAACTGTTTACCACTTACCGTAACCTCTCCCACGATCACTATGTCTTCCAGAACCTCTCCCAGTTTCAAAAAGAAGCGGTAGCGTGCCAGGATGAAAACGATATTTTTAAAACCCTTACCCGGGTGGTAACGGAAGTCTTTCCGCTAATTAAATCAGCTATCATGGTTAGCCATGAACCACTCCATCTTATAAGCGGTGAGCGGGAATCTTTTAAGCAGGTTATTACCCCCCAGGGGAACATTAGCGAAATGGAACCTCATCACCGGGAAGCCCTGGATGAAATACTGCAGCGTTCCCCGGAATTAACCGGCACAGAAACAGATCCTCTTATAATTAGCAACAAAAGGCACTGGATGGCCATTCCCCTTCATACTCACAACAAATCAATTAACGCAATCTTTATCGGATGGCTAAAACCGGGGGTAAACCCTTTTTCTTTTATGGAGAACCTGCTTCTTTTTATCAAGTTTACTGAACAGGCCGGCCAGCGGCTTTATATCTTCAAACAAAACGAACACACCCTGCAGCAGCTTTCTTCCCTCTACTCTGCCGTTGAAGCAGTTTCCAGCCTGAACTCTACCCAGGAAGTAACCGACCTGTTCGCCGCTTACGGCAGGGCCATGACCGGGTGCGAGAAATTAATCCTGTGGATGAACATACCGGACGTTAACGGAGGTGAAGCTCATCCCGTTTACTCGGTAAAAGGCAAAAAGGAAACTTTCCCGGAAGAAGACTGGCAGAAGCATCTTTTACACGCCTGGTCCGAAATGTGCAGAACCCTTCAGCCGGCAACTCAATACATCTATTCCTCGGGTAAAAAGGGACAACTGGTGTGCGTCCCGGTAAAATCCGGTTCGCATTCCTTCGGGTTGCTGGCGGCACTCCGCCAAGACAACCATTCCTCCACCGAAGATCTTGTCCATACCCTCTCTATTTTAGGTGACCTGTGCGCCATTGCCCTGGAACGAAACTTGAGTGAAGTCTTTGCCGATAAACTCCTGGTGCTGGAAGAACAAAACCGCATCGCCGGAGAAATACACGATAACATATCACAAAATATCTTTAGCATGGTTTACAGTCTGGACGCCCTTTACAGAGAAACCTCCCAACAGATGGGAAAGGAACACCGGGAGAGGCTTTTCAATATAAGAAACCTGGCCTCCGAGACCGCCAGGGAACTCCGGCTTCTTATATACCGACTTAGCCCGCGCAAGCGGGGCGATAACACCTTCCTGGAAGAGATAAGCAGCTACCTGGAGGGGCTGGCCAGACTAAACCAGTTAAACATCCAACACGAATTTGCAGGAAAAGAGGAATACCTGAACCCTGCCATAAGAAATGCCTTTTACCGAATAATTAAAGAAGCTACCGGTAACTCCATTCGCCACGGGGAGAGCAAAGATATAAACATACAGCTGGAAATGAATCCTTTTCGCTGTGATTTAAAAATCAGCGACAACGGAAAAGGGTTCCAGGTAAAGGATTTTTACGAAATGTATACCAGCAGCCAGTTAGGGATGGTTAACATGAGGGAGCTCGCCCTCTCGCTGCAGGGAACCCTGGATATACACAGCGAACCCGGGGAAGGAACCGTAATTACTTGCTCGGTGCCTACTTCACCCCTGTCCCGCGGTTCGGTATCGAATTAAAATAAAAGGACGGTGTAGCAAAATCATGTCTTCTACAATTACAGTATATCTGGTGGACGATCACCCCCTGGTAAAAAGCGGCCTGGAAGCAGTAATTCGGCTGGAGGAAGACATGGAAATGATCGGGCACTCTATCAGTTCCAAAGAAGCTCTACATCAAATACGGCACCAGCCCCCCGATATCGCCCTGGTAGACTTGAGGCTCCAGGGAGAACACGGGCTGGACCTGGTTAAAAGCGCAAAGAAACAGGTTCCCGGCACTCGCTATATTATTCTTACCTCCTATGCCACGGAAGAGGAAATCCGGAAAGCCATGGAAGAAGGGGTGGACGGTTACATACTTAAAGAAGCCCTCCCGGAAGAGCTGCTTACCGCAATACGTACGGTCAGCCGGGGAAGAAAATTTTTCGATCCCGCTGTAGTGCAGTTTGCCATGGAACACCACCAGAACCACCAAAAAAACGAACTTAATGTCTTGACCCGCCGGGAGCTGGAAGTATTAAAAGCCCTGGCCCAGGGGTTTAACAACCGCAGCATTGGAGAAAAACTGGTAATAAGCGAACACACGGTAAAAAAACACATCGGACAGATACTGGAAAAGCTGCACCTGAGAGACCGCACCCAGGCCGCCCTGTACGCCGTAGCCAAGGGGCTGAACCAGGGCAACTAATACCGTGCCTGCCAGCTTCAACTTATAGACAGAACCCCGAAAACAAACCGGTGGCGGTGCCTGTTCCTGAAGCACCTCCACCGGTTTAATTATTGCCTTCTACCGCATCTGTTTTACGGCTTTGCGACAATGCCTTTGTTATTCGGTTAGCAGATCTAGCACATCCCGGCTCACTGCTGCTTCTCCACCAAAAATGACTATTTCATTAACGCCCTCTTCTTCCAGGTATTCGGAGACTTCCCCGGAAAGGCTGTCATCTACCAGCATGATGCCCCGATTGTTTACAGCTGCAAGAACTCCCCCGGCCAGGGCGTCTGCAAATGCTTCGCCTGTGGCAACGTACAGCTTTTCTTTTTCCGGCTCGAAGTAGCGGGCCGCTTCTACAGCGTTGCTGTAATGGCCGGGATTGCTCAGGCGTTCTCCCTGGGGTAGCTCTCCCAGCACTTCATCGGTTACCTTGTCAGTATTACCAACCACTAAACTGCGCTCAATTCCCAGGTTTTCCAGGGCTTCGGCGGTGTCCCCGGGGATTGAATCTTCCCTGGTTAAAAGAACCGGTTGCCCTTCTACCGCCGCGTACGGAGAAGCAATCAAGGCATCCTTGAAGTTGAGCCCGTTAACTACAGCAGCCTGGTCGGTTCCCCGGGGTGCTACCAGTTCAGCAATAAGTGCTGCGGTGTGATAACGGTTGTTGCCTCCCAGCCGTTCGGTGGTCAACCCCATCTCTTCCTCTAAAATGCTTTCAATTTCTGAAGAAATAGCTGCGGTGCCGCCCAGGATATACACCTCTTCTGCTTCCAGGCGTTTTATTTCCTCCGCCGTTATATCCATCATTTGATCGGTTCGGGTTAAAAGTATAGGAGCATCCAGCTCGTAAGCCAGCGGCACTCCGGCAAGGGCATCAGGGAAGTCATCCCCCCGGGCAAGGACTACAGCTTCTGCAGAAGACCATCCCCGCCGGCTAATTTCCACTGCCGTTTCGTAGCGGTCTTCCCCGAAAACACGGGAAGCCTCTCTTTCCACGGCTTCCACCACCCTGAACATTTCGAACTCACCAGAAATGTTGGGATTACTGGAAACCTGGGTTTCAGAACTCACGTTAACCACGGGTCTTACTGCATTATCGGTGCGGCCGGCGTAAGTCTGCTTAAATTCTCCACCAGCATCCACTGCTCGCAACGTATCACTTCGGTCATACGCCGAGATGTGAGGTGAACGGGTCCAGTACATCTGGGGGATACCGGCCAATCTGGCTACCAGTTCCTCTTCACCTGCGTCATCAAAATAAGGGTACACTTCTCCTGCTTCGTATGTATAATCGGGATCTTCCTCATCAAGTTCTGTGCTTGATGGAATAAATACTTTGTCCCGGGTGGTATACCTGTCTCCTTCTTCCCATCCCCGGTTGGGAACCATAGTGGTAAGCAAAACTTCCTTGAATTGTGGGCCAACCGCGTTTAAAAAACCTTCTCCCACATAACTGCGATCATTTTCCATACTGTTTAAAAAGGGACGGAGCCCATATTCTGCATCGGGTTTTCCGCTGTCACCCCAGTGACTGCTGCCCCAATCATCTCCCCGGTTACTGCTGTCATCAAAAGCATGCTTGCAAATTAAATCTTCAGCCAATAGCGTAACGTGGTCAACGTTACCTTCTACCTCGTAGTGATTTTTTGCAACCACGATCCAGGTCACAGGTGCACTTTCATCCCCTACCTGGAAGGAATAGCTATTTCCAGTACGATACTCCCACTGCCATGAACTATCCACTACCCGGTCACCAATCTCCAGCTCGCCGAGGTTCCGGGTGCCCCCTTCCCCGGCTTCAGCCATTTCCCCAGGCAAATCAGAAACCATTACCAGGGAAAAGGTAAATACAAAAGCCAAAAACAAAACCATGATAGCCCCTCTCTTATTCCTTTCCCAATCCAATCTTCTCCCTCCTTAATTTTAATCACCTAATATTTTTTACCATAAAATAACACCAACGTCAGCATCAAAAAAGACGTTGTGGTATATATTTTTTAATTTGAAATATTCTATACAAATTTACTTTTTCCTGCCTCTACTTACTTTCCTTTTGTTTTTTGTCAGAAAAAACTTAAAAATCCGGCTCATACAAGCCGGATTTTTGTTATACTCAAACCGATTATTTTGTTACCAACTGGCAATTGCTCTAAAAATACCTCTTACCTTACCCTAACAGGTATCCTGCCTCGACTGGCCTCTCTTACTGCTTCAAGAAGCTGATTTCCCGCACCTTTTTTAGAGACAAACTTTTAGAGACAAACCCCAGGGCACCTGCCTCCCGGCTGGCAGAATAATTTTGTTCGTCATCGTACTGGTGGTCGTCGGCAATTAATACTTTTATGGTACCGGCCCCTTCATTTAGCATTTCCCATATGATCACTTACAAATCTACAATACCCCGGCGAAAGGCGTACTTGACCAGTTCTACGCGATTGTGCAGATTCAGCTTGGACATGAGCCTGGTTTTGTGGCCTTCCACCGTTTTAGGGCTCACTACCAGCTTCTCGGCTATTTCCCTGGTGGTAAGACCTTCAGCCAGCAACTTAAGAATTTCCCGTTCGCGGCCGGTCAACAGGGAATAACCATCCCGGGCTCTTTCCCCGGACTGTCCTCCCTGCTTTATATCTTCCACCATGTATTTTGCCACCTGGGGACACAGATAGGAATCCCCCTGGTAGACGGCCCGGATCCCTCCGGTTAATTCCGAAGAGACAGTTGTTTTACTAATAAACCCGGCTGCTCCCGCCTCTATAATTTGAAACACGTGCTCCCTGTCGGAAAACTGGGTTAATACCAAAACTTTTACTGCATTATTCTTACTTATAAGGCGGGTGGCTTCCACCCCATCCATACCGGGCATTACCATATCCATTAAGACCACGTCCGGTACCAGGCGAGAAACCATTTCCAGGGCTTCTTCTCCGTCGGATGCTTCACCTACTACTTGAAATTCAGGAGATGATTCTAAAAGAGCACAGATTCCTTCACGTACAATGGCGTGATCATCAACTACCAGAACTTTTATACACTCCACCCGATTCACCATCCCCTTAAAAGCAATTGGGAAGCACCTGACGTAACTATATATACTTCTTCTCTCTCCCCTTTACAGGAGAAATACCGCTTCCACCCTTAAAGGTTGCGGGTAACGCGGTAAGAAAGAACTCCTTCTTCTTCGTCTAACAGCATAATACCCCCCGCACTGCCGTGCATAAACTGCAACGTGGTATCCAGCCTATTTCTAAAATTTCTTCCAGGTTGCCCAGCCCACTTATGGCTGCTGAAACTCTGCTGACCGCCACCAGGGAATCTTCACACTCTTCAGGGGCCGCTTCTCCCGGCAGGGCACCATTCGGGTTTTTATCCGAATCAAAAGATAAATTTCTTTTATCCCCTTCCATTATAAGCACCCCGTTTACAGCTGTTGTATTTTGACTTTTAGAAATTTTCTTTATTTAATTATAGCACAG
>CAYODA010000062.1:7610-10672 GCA_964402625.1 uncultured Syntrophomonadaceae bacterium
AGGGGATAGGGGATAGGGGAAAGAAGTCCCACCTGCATTGTCGAGACGGAAGGGTCGTCTCCCTCCCCGGTTATAAGCTCGCTCCAGCGGTTGAAAGTAAGCTGGCAAAAAACAATAAATATCAATCCCTTCTCTTGCATAGTACCGGACCCGAGGACATAAATAATGTTACGCGGGGAAAAGTAGAAATACTGTACGTGGAATGGCCCTGCGCAATTGCCAGCACCTACGTAACCAAGGCTGTCCTTGAAGAGCTGGGTTACAGTGTAACCGCTTATGCCCATAGCCTCTCCGATATGTGGAACAACCTGTCAAAAGGAGAAGGAGATTTCACCACATCTGCGTGGCTACCCTCTACCCACGAAGAGCACCTCCGAAAAGCCGGCGTGGACCCCGACGATCCCTGATAAAAAAGGCGCAGATAGGAGGGCAGCTCCCGGGAAAAAATCCAACCGGATTTCCTCCAGGGGAACATCCTCCAACAGGGTCTTTCTATAATATTTTTGCTCGATTCTCCTGTTGGAAATAATGAAAAACCCCTGGAAGAAAAGAATAAAAGTTTTAACTTTCGTTCCAGTTCACTCAAAAAACTTTCTTTACCTTTATTTGAATACTCACCTATAGGTTGCGTGAAAGAATTTGGACGGGATAAAAGATCCCCCGGTTCCCACCCTCTCTTGATTAGTGTTGTCATTGTTTTCCCCTTGAGTTGTTTATGTAAAATAAGCCCACACTGATTGGGCGAGGGCAACAAAAGACAAGAGCGCAGCAAACGCCACCAGACCTTCGCCCACCCTGGAACCGCTTTTTTTATTAAATGTCACTATCCCTATGACTACAGCAACAGGAACCACTAGAGATACTGGAACCCTTTCATAAAGAACCTCACTTTGAAAGCCCCAAGAGCTAGGTATTAAATACACCATTAATGAAGCCATTCCTCCCAGGTGAACAAACCGATAACGTCTGCTTTTTTCTCCCCATTTGCCCAAAGGTACAAAAATCAAGAAGATGCTTCCCAACAACCCCAGCAACGGTATCACTGGCACAAGTACGAGCATAAGCCAGTCTTCCAGGTACACCTTTCACCACCCCTTCACATAAATTTATCTATTGCTTTCATCCAATCCTTTCGATTAGCTAACTACAATTCTTCCTCCCTTGTATATTTTAATTCAACACTGCTTACAACAGAGTTTAATTCAGAACATACCTAACCCTCCGCATAAGATATCCTTTCTTTTATTTCTAATTTATTGTATATTTTCCTTCTGGTTACTATATTAAAACTTTCCTCAAAACCATTTAAGACTTTCTTCACTGGGATTTCGCCACTGCTCTACCCGTGCCCCTGTGCTTCTGAACGTCTGTTTTGCTGAATATTTCTTATTGCTTATGGTAAGAATACTTGATATGATCAATTTAAAAGGAGGTGCTCTCATGGAAGAAAGAATTCTCTCTCCTACTGAAAGAGGACAGATCACCATTCCTAAAGAGTTAAGAGAACGACTTAAGATCGATAATAAAACCAAGGTGAAAGTATACCTTGAGGATAACAAAATTGTTTTAGAACCTGTTTCTTCCCTGGATGTGCTGCTAAAAGAAATAGAAATTGAAGTCAAAAAAAAGGGGATAACACAAGAAGAGTTGAACAAAGAGCTGGAGACAATCAGGGAACGATTGGCAAAGGAGTATTCCAGTGAGAATAATGATTGATACTAATATACTTGTTTCAGGTATGCTTAAGAAGAACAAATAAGCCATGCATTTAATGAATTCTTTAAATTTACAGTTACTATAAAGGCGGGAGGAAACCATAGTGCTTTTCCTCCCGCCTCTTAAATTATACTAATTGTTGGTATTACTTTTATTCAGGCTTCTTAAGCCCGTTCTACATTAACCGCGCAGACCTTTAGCTCCGGAATCTTGGCTACCGGGTCCATGGCAGAGTTAGTCAGCTCGTTGGCGCAGGCTTCGGCAAAGTGGAAGGTCATGAATACGGTCCCTTCCAGTATTTCACGGGCGGGTTCCGCCTGAGCGGTCACCTCTCCCCGGCGCGAAGCTACCTTGACCTTATCACCCTGCTCTACACCCAGCTTCTCCGCGTCTTTCGGGTTCAGCCATACTTTTTCTTCCCCGTAGAGGGCACTCAAGCCGTCTACCTTGCGGGTCATGGTTCCAGTATGGTAGTGGTAGAGCACCCGTCCGGTAGTCAGGGCAAAGGGATACTCGCTGTCGGTAGTTTCCTGGGGCTGCTGGTAGGTTACCGGCTTGAACAGGGCCTTGCCGTTTTCCCGCAGGAACTTTTCCGTGTAGAGTATGGGCGTGCCGGGATGCTCTTCCTCGGGGCACGGCCAGCTAATGCCGCATTGTTCAATCCTTTCGTAACTTATGCCTGCCCACTTGGGCACCAGGGAAGCAATTTCCTGCATTATTTCTTCCTGGCTGCCGTAGTTAAAGCCTTTCAGGCCGATTTTGCCGGCCAGCTGGCTGATTATTTCCGTATCGCTTTTGGCTTCTCCCGGCGGGTTTATGGCTTTGCGTATCCGTTGCACGCGCCTTTCCGTGTTCACAAAGGAGCCGTCCTTTTCCGCAAAGGAAGCCGCGGGCAGGACCACGTCGGCGTATTCCGCGGTTTCGTTAAAGAAGATGTCCTGTACTACTACCAGATCCAACTTCTGCAGGGCTTCCCTGGCCTTGCCAGAATCCGCCTCGCTCATTACCGGGTTTTCCCCCATGATATAAAGGCCTTTAATTCCGCCCGTGAGGGCTTCCTTGAACATGACGGTCATGGGCATGCCGGGTTCGCCGGGTATTTCTGCCCCGTAGGCTTTTTCGAATTTCTTCCTGGCTTCTTCCGAGGTTACCGGCTGGTAGCCGGGTAACACGTTGGGCAGTGCCGCCATGTCGCAGGCCCCCTGGACGTTATTCTGTCCGCGCAGCGGGTTTACGCCACCGCCCCGCTTGCCCATGTTTCCGGTTAACATGGCCAGGCTGGCCAGGGCCAGCACGTTGTCGGTTCCCTGGGCGTGCTGGGTTATACCCATGGCATAAAGTATAGT
>CAYODA010000063.1:0-5493 GCA_964402625.1 uncultured Syntrophomonadaceae bacterium
GGAATTAAAACCGTTATTTGCTATGTGGATAACAGGAATAAAACAGTTAAGAAGCAAAACGCCGAAAAAGTACTGGTACGCGAACTGGATGACAAAAACCGCCCCGTTTATGAAACCTGGACACCGATAGAAGAAGCACCACTAAAAGAGAAGCAAGAAGAGAAGCAGGCTTAGCCGTAGTGATCCCGGTACTTCTTAATTTTTACCACCAGGATTTAAAAAGTATTATTCGGTAAATGACCGCTCGCAACACAATTTTTGCCGTAACTTTTGGCCTTGTACATGGCTTCATCGGCTACTTTTAGCAGCTCGTCCACGGTAGAGGCACCGGGAGTAAAAGTAGCCACGCCTATACTAACGGTAAAAGATATCTCTTCCCCGTTATAAGCCGCCGGGTTATCTTCAATATGCTGCCTCAGGTTTTCTGAAAGCATAAGGGCATTTTCCATGCCTGTACCCGGCAGTAACAGGCAGAACTCTTCTCCTCCCAGCCTGCCGGGTACATCTACCCTGCGCAGCCGCTTTTTTAATATCTCACCCAGGCAGCGCAAAACTTCATCTCCCGCCGTATGTCCCCTGATATCATTAATCAATTTAAAGTTATCAATATCCAGCATGGCCAGGGAAAAAATATGGTTATAGCGATGGGCACGCTCCACCTCTTCGCGGGCACAATTCAAAAAGTACCTTCGATTCCACAGCCCGGTCAGGTCATCCGTGTCGGCCAGAAGGCGCAGCTTCTCCTGCGCAAACATACGCTCGGATATATCTTCAAAAATTCCTACGCCTCCCTGCATACTGCCTTCTTCTGTATAAGGTGCCCAGGTAGTTCTTACAAAAACCGATTCACCGGAAATGCCTGTAGCACATGCCCCTTCGTAAACTCCTCTTTCCCCTTTTAAAGCATTTTGAACAGCAGCGGTCAGTTCACCGCCGTGCTGAAAAGAAGCAAAGCTAGCTCCCAGCAGATTTTTACGGGCGGTTTTTATGATGTTTAACATGGCATCATTGCAGGCGGTAATAATTCCGCGGCTGTCAAAATGCACAATTCCTACAGGGGAATGCTCAAAAATAAGGCGGTACTTTTCCTCGCTTTTGCGGAGCTCTCTTTCCGAGTTCCACTTCTTTAAAAACACGTAGATTATAGAAGTATAAATGGGAATGGTAAACAGCTGGGTAAACAAACGAAACACGATATTGTCATAAAAAGGAACACCAAACGATTGCTGAAGTATAAGGGGCATTAGCAGCGCAGAACAAAGCAGCTGGGGTACCGCAACCGTGACTACCAGCCACGGCAGGCTGGTTAAACCACCAAACCTCCACGTCGTCCAGCGAATCAGAAAACCCGGCAGCATCCCCCGGAAAGCTGATACCAGGGTAATTTGCACCAGGTAAGGACCCGCCGGGTGCAGGGCATAGCTAACCAGGTCTGAACTTGCCCCGATAAGTGCACCCCACCAGGGACCCAACCATATTCCCCCCAGTATAGTAAAAAGAGCACCAAACCCGATACGCAACGCTTCCATCTCGCCCAAGGAAAACCGCAGCACCAGCATGTTCTGGGCCATGGTACTGACAATAACCAGAAATACAGCCAGCAGCAAGCTCCGGGAAAACCCGGGAGTAGTTAAATGCTTTTTTATAATTTCATAGTTCATCACGACATTTCTCGTTTCTTATAAATTAAATTTTTCACTTTAAGTTTAAAACAAATGCAAATACACCGCAAACCTGTTTATGTAAAATGCAAAAAAAAACACGGAAAAATGCAAGAAAAATTTTCTCCCGGGTACCGGTTAACTTTATACCACCATTCGCTCCAGTTCTGCATTGCTAAGCAACCCCTTTTCCAACAGCCACCTGACAGGTGCATGGAAAGGGAATTCCTTCCGGTAAATTGACGCAGGAGAAGCCCCTGATTCATCGGGGTTCCAGTGAAAGTCGGAGCCGCCGGTTTGCTGAATGTACCGGTTTTGGTAGCAGGAGTTTCCGTTTAGATACCTGTCCGCCTCAAAAATCCCCTCGCTTAAATTAACCCTTTCAATCCCGTCCAGGCTGATCAAAAGTTCCGGATTTTTCTTTAGTTCCTGGGGATACTTAACCGGGTGGGCCAGCACCGCTACCCCTCCCTGCCGCCGTATCTGAGCGGCCGCTTCTTTCAGGGTAAGGCGGGAAACGGCAAGGTCTGCAGAAATATTTAAAGCCAACAGGTGCAGGCGCTGAGAAGCCCCCAGGACCACTACTTCCGCTCCCGGGATAACTGTAAAGGGATACCCCCGCCTGGAAGCCTCCTCTTTGGCCCACTGCCCGGAGGCTACACTGTGGTGGTCCGTACATGCCAGGAGGTGCAGCCCACTGCTGCAAAAAGAATACAGAAAGCGGCTTATAGCATCCCGGTCGGCAGAGGAAAGCTGCCTGGAAGGATGATAGTAGTACTTGTCACCCAGGGGATGTGTATGCAAATCGGCGTGCAAGTATCGCGGTATGGTCATATTTATATCCGGTTGCCACAAAGGCCGGCGCGGCAACGAAGACAGCCCTACCTCCTGTAAAACCAACTGTTAAACCTGAAAAAAGCAAAAACAAAAAAACACAGTTAAGTTTATTATAAAACATTCACTATTTCCCCTGCAAACCGTTAAACTTTTTCAGTGATGTAAAATCCTCCCACACCAGGCTGTTATTTCCCCCTTCCGGCTTTATCCCCTGCGGGCAAAGCTTCTCTCAACGGCTATTACAGGTAAAACGGGCATTCGGGCTTGGCGGACATACCGGCTTATCTTCCAGCCTGGCAAAAACAACCGGCGGCAGTTTAGAAGCAATAGTTTACTCCCCTGCCGCCGGTTCAAACCGTAAAGCGTAAAATATGTGAGAAAGAAATTATGTTGATACTACTTGCAGATCTTACTCTTCTTTTTTCAATTCACGCCGCAGGAGCTTTCCTACGTTGGTTTTGGGAAGCTCCTCTTTAAATTTGACCTCGTGGGGAACCTTGTATTTGACCAGGGACTGCTTGCAAAGTTCAATAATTTCTTCTTCCGTGGCGGTTTCCCCTTCTTTCAATACCACAAACGCCTTTACGGCTTCACCATAGTAGCTGTGTTTCATACCTACTACGGCTGCTTCCAACACCTTGGGATTCTCATAAAGTACTTCTTCCACCTCACGGGGGTAAATGTTGTAGCCACCGGATATTATCAGGTCTTTTTTGCGGTCTACTATATAAAAGTAGCCGTCTTCATCCATCTTGGCGATATCACCGGTGTACAGCCAACCATCCCGCAGAACTTCCGCCGTCTCTTCCGGCCTGTTCCAGTATCCTTTCATAACCTGAGGACCCTTTAACACCAGTTCTCCTTCTTCTCCCTGGGGAAGTTCCGTGGTACCGTTCTCCACATCCATAATTTTGCTGTCGGTATCCGGGAAGGGTGGACCAATACTGCCTGGCTTTCTCTCCCCGTTGAGCGGGTTGGAATGCGTAACGGGTGAAGCTTCCGACAGCCCGAAGCCTTCCAGAATCATGCCACCGGTCTTCTTCTCAAAGGCTTCCATGGCTTCCAGCGGCATGGGGGCGGCTCCGCTGTTGCAGACCTCTATGGCGTCCACACCGTATTTCTCGGCTTCCGGGTGGTTGGCTATGGCGATGTACATGGTAGGAACTGCAGGGAAAAGGCCAGGTTTGTACTGGTTAATCAGCTTCAAAACTTCTTCCACATCAAACCGTGGCACCAGCACCACGGTAGTATCCATGGTAAGGGGTGCGTTCATGCTGCAGGTCATACCGTAGGAGTGGAAAAACGGGAGCACTCCCAGGGCATGCTTCTCCCTGCCCTCGTTCTTCTCGCGCCACTCCCGGATATGTTCCTTGAGCTGGGTAACATTGGCCACCAGATTGTAATGGGTTAACATGGCTCCCTTGGGAAAACCGGTAGTGCCCCCCGTATACTGGAACACGGCTACATCTTCCCGGGGTTTTATATCTACCGGCGGAGGATCGGGAGAATATTCTTGCAGTATTTCATTAAAGGGGGTAGAATCCCCCATATCCCCACCCATCAGGTTGGCAACAACAATCTCTTCCAGGCTTCCTTTATTCTTAACCTGCTTCAAGGTGGGATATATTACATCTACTCCAAAGAATAATCGGGCCTCCGAATCGTTAATTAAAAACTCCAGCTCTGAAGGTGTGTACATGGGATTAACCTGGGTGACTATGGCCCCTATGCGCATGGCGGCGTAGTATGTAAAAACGTACTGTGGGCAGTTGGGCATCATCAGGGCAATCCTGTCGCCTTTTTTGATACCTTTTTCCGCCATAAAATTAGCCACCCTCTTGATGTTATCCAGCATCTGGCCATAACTTATTTCCGTCCCGTAAAAAACCAGGGCTGTTCTCTGCGGGTCAACCACGTTTTGTTCCAGGTATTCGAAAAGCGATACTTCGGGATACTCCAGGTTCCAATTAATAGTATACTTTTTTAGCCAGGGCCTGCTTTCCGTCATCAAACCACCCCTCTCCAGAATTTTTCTCTTACTATTATATTAGATTAATGTATCAAATTTCAATAATTTTTTAATATTATATGAAATTTTTATAGTCATTATATTTGTCTACAATATTCAATATAATTAACTGGTCCAACCTCATGTTCATAATATTACTACCCCCGGACATTTATCGATAAAATTGCATGGTACCATCAACCAGTACCGCCGCACGGGCTCCTGGACCGTACTTTTCTTCCAACAAAGAAAGAACTTGGTCCCAGCTCTCCGCCCAGCAAAGCTTTTCCGACGGTCCAAACCATCTGCCGCTGGTGGCATCCGGGTAGCTGCTTAAGACTATTACACGGTCTACTTTGTCCGGCAGAAGACTACGGGGGTTCCACATCCTGCCTCCCATGTTATTTCCAAAAGAACCCAACAGATAGTGGGTCACCTGCCCGGGAGGAGTATCCACAACAAGGACTATGTCTCCTCCTTCTTCCTTAATACAGGTTGAAGAAAAGAGCATGGCTATAGAGGCTTCGCTACCCTTGGCGTTGGCATTCGCCACCACCACCTCAACATCTTTGGGACGTTCAGTGCTGTACAACTTTTTTGCCTGTAACAAACCCTGGTGATATGCTTCTATATGGTGTCCTGCCACAACTCCTACCAGCCTTCGGCGGCTGTTTACAAGTGCATTAACTAAAAAGTCAAGGCCTACCATATCTGCGGCTTCTTCCACTTCTCTCCGCGTATCATTGTCCTCGTAGCTCCCCAGCCCATCTACCGGGGAGAGCCCCGAATTTATAAGATTCTTAATGGCTACTGTATGATTTGCCTGAATGGTATCCATGGAACATATGCCGGGCATTATCATTTTTCCTCCTCCCCCGAAGCCCATAAACGGGTGGGGCAGAATACCACCTACGGCAATCTTTAAATCGCACTCTGCAACTTCTTTATTTATTTCCACCCTGGTGCCAAAGCTGGTAGTCCCTATTT
>CAYODA010000063.1:5503-10364 GCA_964402625.1 uncultured Syntrophomonadaceae bacterium
ACGGGTTGTGATTAAAAACCGGGTATTTCCTTACCACCTCTTCTCCAAGCTTTTTGGAAAAATCCATACGTCCATGCGCCCCGTGTGCTCCCAATGCGGCAATAAACCGGATGTTTTCTTCTTTGATACCCGCTTCACAAAGTTCTTCCAAAACGTAAGGCACTATTTCCCCCACCGGGGTGGGCCGAGTCATATCGTCAAAAATAATAGCTACTTCATTCTTCCCCCTTGCCAGTTCTCGCAAGGGAGGTTTGCCTGACGGCTGTTGAACAGCCTCACGCAACTGTTCCGGTTGCATCACCGGAAGTTCATCCGCGGGTATCCCGTGCTCAGAAACCTCCCAGTCATTGGGAAAACATATCTCTACCTCTATATCACCGTACCAGGCTCTTTGGGGCAACATTACCCTTTTACTCACTGAACTCCACCTCCATTTTTATCAACTGTTCCACGAATCTTATGCACTGCCTCCATCCCCATGAGCCAAAAGTCTTTTTGTTTTCCTATCATTGTTGTTTAATATAATTATAATTATAAACAGGACCATTCCTAAAAGAGTCAGAGGTCCGACAAAACCAATCATTAGTATAGCAGAAACCAGCAAAACCGCCCTTTGCCACAAAATTACATCAATTAACATGTAACCCTGTATCGCCGAAGCAAAAGCAATACATCCTATTAAAGCAGTAATCACGCCGATTACAATATTCAATGGCGAGCCTTGAAGAAGAAGCGCTTCATTGTAAACAAACATAAACGGCACAATAAAGCCTCCCAATCCCAGGCGAAAAGCTATAAAAGAAGTTTTCTGTGGATCACCTCTTGCAATCCCAGCTGCGGTATATGCAGCCAAAGCTACCGGTGGAGTAAGACCAGACATTATTCCAAAATAAAATACGTAAAGGTGCGCCCCTATCTCAAAAACACCCAGGTCCATAAGTGCAGGAGCTCCCAACACTGATAATATTAAATAAACTGAAACAGTAGTCATCCCCATGCCTAGTATAATAGAAGCTACCATCATAAATAGAAGGACTAAAAAGAGTATTTCTCCTCCCATCTCAATAGCAAAACGGGAAAAGCGTATTCCCAATCCGGTCTGCACAATTGAGCCTACAATAATTCCCGCGCAAGCACATGCTGTTGCTACCACAAGTGTATCCCTTACACCCCTCTCAAGAGCAGAAAGGAAATCGATTATACTAAGCCTGGTATCCTTCTTTAGCATGGCTAAAACAATAATCGAAATTAAGCCAATAAAACCCGCACGTAGCGGACTAAAGCCCATGACAAGGATTACTATTATTAATATTATAGGCAAAAACAGGTGTCCTCGAGTATAAAGTATTTCCTTACAATCTGGTAACTCTTCCCGAGGAACACCTTTAAGTTCCTGCTTTACAGCTTGAAAGTAAACCATGAGTCCCGCCACCAAAAAATATATCAAAGCCGGAACTAATGCATACAGCATAACTCGTATCAAAGGGGTACCGGTATACTCCGCAATAATAAAAGCCGAAGCCCCCATTATAGGAGGTAAAATCTGCCCCCCCTGGGAAGCAACTGATTCGACTGCGCCGGCAAAGTTCGCCTGATAACCTACCCGGCGCATAAGTGGAATAGAAAAGTTTCCGGTTATGGCTATATTAGCTACACCATTTCCCGTAATACTCCCTACCAGGGCACTGGCGCTAACCGCAGTAAGCGCCGGTCCTCCGGTAAGATGTCCGGTAATAGAATAAGCAAATTCAATAAAAGTCCTTCCACCCCCGGAACGCAACAAAAATGATCCAAAAAGGATAAACAGAATTAATATTGTAGAGCTTACATATATAGGTATACCAAATATACCGTTGGTGGAATTAAACATAATATTAATGGCATGGCTGAAAGAAAATCCTGGATGCCCTAACAGGCCTGGCAAATATGTTCCACCCCAAAAAACGTAAACAAAAAAAGCAAGAGCTAATATCGGCATAGCTGGCCCCAGGCACCGACGTGTCGCTTCTAAAACCAGAATTACCAGCAATGTACCAAAATACACATCCATAGTACTTGGTTCTCCGATCCTTCGCACTATTTCTTCATAGTTTGGCACCATGTAAATTAACATTGCTACTGCTGCCAGAAGAGGTATTCCATCAAAAACAATATGCCACCTGGCACCCCGACGGTGAGGAAAAAGGCAATAAACCAATATTAATACCCAGCCTACATGGAAGGCCCGGTGCTGCCATGAAGGCAAAGTGCCAGCATAAGATGTATAGATATGAAATATCGCTACCCCTATAGCAATTGCGGAAATGATGTAGCGAGCTAACTGAGCAGTGGAGAATTTTTCGTTTAAAGCATCTTCCAGCAGGGAGGAAGGAATAATCTTTTTATAAAATTCGCTCTCCAAAGTTAACCCTCCTTTTTCCGGTAATAAATGTGAAGCCCGGGATAAAATATTGATCTATACCCCGGGCTTCAAACTACACGAATCTAGTTAATCAACTATACCAACTTCTTCAAAATAGCGGAGAGCCCCCGGATGAAATTGATCTTCTGGAACACCCTGCATGGCATTTTCTACGTCAAAGAATTCTCCTCTCTCGGGGTGTTCTTCCTGAAGACGGTCCAGGTTTTCCCAGAAAGTTTTAGTTAAAGCATACACATCATCTTCTGAAATTTCTTCATCTATAACCAGCACGGCAAATAAAGAAAAGGTATTAACATCTTCATCCTGACCCGAATAGACACCGGCAGGTATTTCTCCGGGAGCATAGCCCAGCTCTAAATCAACCAGAGCATTAACAGTTTCTTCCGGGATAGATACCAGGTCTACTGAAGTCATGGCATCTATCTCCATTAGAGATATAACTTCGTATGTCCCCAGTGAACCTGCCATGGCATCAACTACACCGTCTCTCAGCATGGTGGCACCATCATCATAACCACCATGGCTAATGCTACCACCTGCTTCCTCAATATCTTCAAAAGTGATATCGTGCTGTTCCAACACCAGCCTAAAAGCCTGTTCCCCGATACCTTCCGGAGGGCCCACGTAGAGATCTTTACCTACTAAATCTTCTATTTCTTCCACACCACTATCGTCCAATACACCAATGGTATAAAACGCTGGATACAGGGAAGTCATGGCTTTTACCCCGTCAAGCGCACCGTCTTCTTCAAAAAAACCTATTCCTTCCTGCGATTCCATAAAACATGCTGTAAATGTCATCCCCATGTCCAGCTCCTCACTCCTGGCAGGCATTCTTATATTTCCATATGCGTCACCCTCCACAACACTAATCGTAACCGGAAGCTCATCCATCCATATCTCGCCCTGAGTCATGTTTATGGGATACCACCCAGAACCCATAGGACCCGAACCCAACACAAAGCCGTCTTGCTCCAGAGCAACTTCTTCATCAGGTTCCTCTTCAGTTTCACAACCTGTTACAAAGGCTATTAATAAAACAGATACCATCACAAACGTCACTATCATTTTTGATACATTAAACATACAGATCCCCCTCCTTCCCGGTATTAAATTAGCAATACAAGTTGAAAAATCCGTTTAATTTACATAGCCATACTTAAATAACCTCCTTTCATTTAACCGGATATAAACTGAAAGGGATAATAATTAATCTGCCACTTCTATAATAAAACCACTATCATTTCCTCTTTTTTATGGTAAATCAAAAAACAATATTGTGATTTATAAATAATAAATGCAAAAATTGTGCCAACATTCTAATCAATAATTATGCTCTATTAATAATATAAATGCTACTTTTCCAAAATACGGGACTGCAGAAACACAGCAAATTAAGCATGATCAAATATCAGGGCTACAAGTATAATTTAGCGCTCAAATAAAGTTTGAATATTGTTAAATTTTTTAACACTTTGTTTTTTGTTTAAACAGTTTGATTTAAATATGAAAGATTATTCGGAATGAAGGCAAAACTAAAGGAAGGCGGGATAAAGATTACTTCTTGCTTTGTAGCCGGTTTAATAACGGGAATACCATTTCCACAACCGGACGGCTTCTTCCTTGTCCACGTCGGTAACCTGGAAAGACTTTCCCGAAGGGGAAGAAAGAACCGAAGCTTCCACCGAACGTAACTTCCGCCAGCGCTGAAAAGGGTTGGAAGTTACCTGCAAGGACTGAATGTGCTGGCGGTGTATCAACACGCGAAAGCGGTTCAGGTTGCGGTAGCGCAGCATAAGCTGCCCCTTCTCTATTGAAGTCCCGCCGGCACGGTAACGGGAAAGACCAAGCCAGAAAGCCGGCGGCAGTAGAATAAAACCCAGCCAGCCGTAAGGCACAAACTGCAAAGGAATAAGTAGGATTACCACCGGTGCCACGGCCCTGAAAATGTAGCGGCGGCGCGAACGAAGCGGTAAAGGCACTACTTCCTCCGGGAGGCGGTATTCCGGCAATATGCGCCGCAGAAACTCTTCCAGTTCACTACAGCGCAGCAGGGGAAAAAGAAGCGTAACATAGTTTTCGTCCCGGGAGCCCCCACCGGCAACTTCTACTGTCAGTGCACAGCGCCCCAGGGGCTGCCGCAGTAAACCTTCGTGTATGGAAAGGGCCTGCAGACGGTGCATTTTCAGGGTAAGCTGTTTCTGCTCAATCAGTCCCCAGGAGACCTGCATCCTTTCTCCTAGCCTGCGCACGGTAAAATTGGCGTTCTGGACCGTAAAAACTGCCGCCGAAACCAGCCAGGAAAGGAACATTAAAGCTACCACCACCAGCACCACAGTGGCAGCTGTAGTAGAAGTAACCTGTTCCAGCAAGTAATCCCAGTACCGCGGGGGAATATGCGGCTGTACCTGAGAAAAAGCAGCCAGCATCAAAGAAAAC
>CAYODA010000064.1:0-10354 GCA_964402625.1 uncultured Syntrophomonadaceae bacterium
AAATTGGCGGAGCTGACGGGAATCGAACCCGCGATCTCCGGCGTGACAGGCCGGCATGTTAACCGCTACACCACAGCTCCGCTTGCAAGGATTAGTATAACTGATATAAAATAAAAAGTCAAACCTGAACTCCATTTTTATGGATTTCTAATTTTCTCCTCTCTCCGGAAGAAATTTTAACTGTCCTGTCTTTCCTTAAGCAGGTTCTTTCTTGTTCTTTTACAGCATTTTATCTGTTCTCCATCTCTTCTTCTCCTGCTTCTCCTGCTTCACTGTCCTCACCTTCTGTTTTACTTTTGTTAATGCGGTACATCCTTTCTTCTTCGCTGGAACTGTAATATATCAGGCTCTGCAGCTCAATAGCCAGGTCTGCATTATGAACCTGCACGCCCCGGGGAACGCTTATTTTAACCGGGGCAAAATTAAGCACGGCTTTAATACCACATTGCACCAGGCCTTCTACAGCCTCCTGCGCCTTGTCAGCCGGAACCGCTATTACAGCCACCTTAACCCCATAGTCATCTATTACTTTCTTCATTTTAGAGGTATCCAAAATTTCTATATGGAGAATATTTTGCCCCACTACTTCGGGGTCGTTGTCAAAAACCGCCACAACATCCACATAAGGATTGTTGGTAACATTGTAACGGGTCAGGGCCATGCCCAGATGGCCCGCCCCTACAATGATAATAGGCGTTTTCTGGTCCAGGCCGATTATTTTAAGTATCTTCTCCCTCAGGTAGTTGGTCTGATACCCGGTTCCCCTGGTGCCAAAAGCTCCAAAGTAAGCCAGATCTTTTCTTATCTGTTCAGCAGTAAAACCGGTTTCGCTGCTAAGCTCTTTGGAAGATATTACGTCGATTTCCCGACGCAGAAGGTTGTCCAGGACCCTTAAGTAAACGGGAAGTCTTTTGACTACTGTCTGAGGAGTATAGCTGCTGTCAGGCATTTACTATTTATTACTCCTTTCTATTTTTATTATCGAGTAGTTAACCATTTCACAATACTGCCAGTATTCTACCATAAAATAACCTGTTTCACAATGTTACAATTTTTTATATTTTTAAAAAAAAAGAAAGTGAGCTTAAACCAGAGAAAGCGCCAGCAGTTCGGGAGGGGAATGAAGCTGGTTAACAAAGCGATAGCTCAATACCGCATAGTTTTCCTGGGGGAGCTGACCCAGTTCACGCATAATCAGCTCTTTTTCCTTTTTCCCCTCACTATGGCCAGTGTATATTACCACGGTAATCACCCCACCATCTTCCAGGCAATTCAGAGCTTGATAAACAGCCTGGAGGGTTTTTTCAGCTTCGGTAGTAATGCTGTGATCTCCACCGGGCAGATAACCCAGGTTAAATTTCACCGCCTTTACCTTGCCTTCCAGGTAGTTCTTGAGATTCTGGTGCCCGTCACAAACAAGTTTAACCCTGTCCAACAGGCGATTTTCCAGCAGTTTTTCCCGGGTTCTGTTTATGGCTTCCTCCTGAACGTCAAACGCGTATACACTTCCCCTTCTGCCTACCAGTTCCGCCAGAAACAAGGTATCATTGCCGTTTCCCGCCGTAGCGTCAACCGCCACGTCTCCCGGTTCTACCACGTTTTGCACCAGGTACTTGGCAAAGTCCAGAACTCTATAAAAGGCCCCCATAATTCTTCCTCCCTTTCCGGATCTTCAAGTATAAAATAATACCTTATCAATTTACTCCCGGTTGCTTTTTGAACGATCACGCTCCTTTATACTCACGTACATGTTTCCTCCCTTATCCAGGGTGGCAAACAAAACCTGACTGCTGTTTACACCTTTTTCTTTTTTTAACCTCTCCTCCAGTGCTGCTTCTCCTACTCCCATTTTCCTTATATTTTCCCGCTGAATTTCCCCGTCAATTATTGCCGGCACCGGGATTTCCGTAACATCCGGCACTTCCAGGTTAATATCCGAAGGGGTAAGCGGCCTTTTATCCCTCTTCAATATAACACTAAGTTCGCCAGAGGTTTCCAGTATGGCGTATTCCACCTCAGAAACATCTATCACTTCCTTCTCCCGCAACTGTTCCAGCAGGTCATTAATATTATACCTGAGCTTGCGCATCTCGCTTTCCATTATTTCCCCCTGGTAGATAATAACCGAAGGAGCTCCATTTATGACTTTTCTGATAAACTGGCTCTTTAAGCAGAGGTACGAAAAAAATATTTCCGCCCCCACCAGGGTGAACACAGGTATAAGACCAATGTAAAGAGGTATATCCAGTTCTTCCATGGGAAACACGGCTACTTCGGCGATCATGATTGCCACCACCAGGTCAAAAGCAGAAAGTTCCCCAACTTCCCGCTTCCCCATCAGGCGGATAAGAATCAACACTACCAGGTAGATTAGAAGCGTTCGCAAGAAAATTTCTAATGCCATGGCACTCCCGGTTTAGTACAATCACGCGGTTGTTTTATAGCTAGACCAAGTCTATCCTATCTTTTCCCGGTGGCAAAACATTTATTAAACAGAGCGAAAAGTGTAATCGACCACTTCTACCCTGTCATCTTCATCAACAAATTTAAAAGCACCCTGCAGTACCCTGTCCGTCCCCCGGGAATCACCGCTCACTGCGGCTATGCCCAGCTCCGCTTCCATCCACTCGTCACAACTTCCTATCTCGCTTACAGAAACATTGTATCGCTGACGGACCCTCTGGATAATACTCTTGACTACTTTCCTCTTGTCCTTTAAACACCGGGAATTGTATACGGTTAGCCTCAGATAATACGCCCCTACGTGCATTTATTCTACCTCCTGTGACACTCTTGTACTTAAATCTATTATAGCATTCACCACACCTGAAAAATGCTCCTGTCGAAAGGAGATTTTTTAAATTAAGAGAATTTTTATAGAGTGCCTTAGAAAATTTTTTATGAGTACTCTTTCTTGGTTTGTTGATGCGAATAAATATATAAGGGCGGGAAAAAGAGTGGAGCAATACACCTGGAAAGAACTAATACTCAAAGCCCAAAACCATGATGAAAACGCCAGGGAAGATATATTTAACCTGAGTTACAGCTTTATCCAGAAAACTGCCTCCAGGTTCTGTAAAAGGCCCTTAAGCTGGTGCAATGATGAGGAGCTAAGTATAAGTCTCCAGGCTTTTAACGAAGCTATTAACACCTATGACGGGAGCAAGAACAGCTCTTTCCACCATTACGCCAGGGTTATTATACAGAGAAGGCTGGTGGATTATTTTAGAAAAGAAGGCAGGCACCAGCACCTGCCCCTGGAAAACGAACCCGAAGAAGACCAGAGCTGCAGTATAGACCTGGAAGCAAAAGCTTCCCTGGAAAAGTACCTAAAAGAAGTTGAAATAGAAGAAAGGCGTTCGGAGATAGAAATACTGGCCGGGGAATTAAGCCGTTACGGGCTGAACCTGGAGGTGCTTGAAAAAAAAGCGCCAAGACATTATCATACCCGGGAAAAACTGTTGGAAGCAGCACAAGCTTTAGCCGGAAAACCCACCCTGTTAAATCACCTGCAGGAAAAAGGGTACATTCCCCTGAAAGAACTGTCGGAAGCCACAGGGCTTTCTAAAAAAACTCTAAAAAGGGGAAGGGCTTATATAATAGCCTTATCGCTGGTTATAAGCACCCCGGAACTGGTGTACCTGAGGTCTTATTTAAATATTAATTCCGGGAAAAGAGGAGATGGGAATGAAACATAATTTTAAAGGGAAAGGAATACTGCTGGAGGTTAACTCAAAAAAAGGGTTTGCCATTGTGCTGAGCCCGAACAAGGACTTTAAAAAGATCCCCTTAAACTTACTGCATACCTCAAAGTTAGAGAAGGGCAAAGAGGTTGAATACAGCATTCCCCGATCTACTGTTCATAATTACGCCAAGCAGGCAGCCGCTGCAGCAGCGGTACTGCTAATATTTGCAGGTACCCTGTATTCCTGGTGGATAAATTATCGACAACCCATAGCCCATGTGGCGCTTGATTTTAATCCCAGCCTGGAACTTCAACTGAACAGGAGAGAACACATTATAAAGGCTGAAGCGTACAACCGGCAAGGAGAAGAGCTGCTGGAAAAAGCAGGAGATGGGCTGGAGAGTGCGTCCCTGGAAGAGGGTGTTTCCTCTATAATTGAAGAGGTTCAACAGATGGAATATTCCCGGACAGAACCGGGCAACGCCTTAATGGTGACCCTGATGCACCGGGAAAAAGAAGAAGAAGTCAAAGAAAATATCTCCCTTCAGATACACCGGTTACTTGAACAGGCTTTAGAAAATGAAGAGGTAAAATACGAGTTTCTGGTAAACGAGATCAATAAAAACCAGGTGGACCCGGAAATAAAAAAAGAAGCGCGGGAAGTGCACCTCAACGCGAATTCCATGCTCTTAATGCAGGCTTCCAAAGAAACCGGATCCCCGGTAAGTGGAAAGGAAATTAAAGAAAAAGGACCGGGCCAGGTATTTCAACAGCTAAAAGAAAAAGGCGGGGAAAAGCCTCCTTACCTCAATGTGGGTCCTCCTGAAACGCCCCCGGGACACGGTGGAGAAAAACCGGGGCAGCTCCCTCCCGCAGAACCGGGTAGAGAAGACCGGGAAAACGGAGAAAAACCTCAAACCCCACCGGAAACTCCCCCGGAAACACCTCCCGGGCTCGAAGAGGAAGGCCCTCCTGGACTTGAAAACGGTATGCCCGGTAGACCCGGCAACGGACCGGCAGGAGAAGAAAACAAAGACAAAGATGGCGAAACCGGTGATAACGGCCATAACAAAGAAGAAGAAAATAAAGAGGAACACCCCCTGGAAGATGGAGAGCACCCCGGCGAAAGAGAAAACAGGGGAAAGGAAGAAGGCCCTCCTGAAGAAGTAGATCCTCCAGGGTCCGGTGAAGAAAGCCCGGGAAAAGAGGTAGGACCCCCATAAAAATCCGCGGGACTGACCAGGAACACAGGTTGCTGGCGAGTATAGACTGATTCTTTAACCGAAAAAACTCCTAATGCAGAGTAGGTCCTTCTTCCCCGTTTTCTTCATCTTCTTCGTTTTCAATCACCAGGTCCCCGGCTGAAACGGTGTAAGCACTCATCCTATTGGAGAGGTATATGGAAGCTCCCACCGTCATGGCCAGCGCTATAGCATCGCTGGGCCGGGCATCAACAATTACTTCTTCCCCTTCCTTTTCCTTTTCCAGATAAATATTGGCGTAAAAGGTATCCTCATATACATCGTATATCTCTATTTTTTCCACCCTGGCACCAAGTTCACCGCATATCATACCCATCAGATCGTGGGTCATGGGACGTGGGCTAGACTGTCCCTTTAATTTCAAGGCAATAGCCTGGGCTTCCCAAAAACCTATACCTACGGGAAGAACATCCTGCTCTTTCATGTCTACCAGCAGCAGCAGTGGATTGTGCGACTGGTCCATGACTATCTCTTTTACTTTTACCGGGATCATTAAAACACTCCTTTAATTTCTTTATAAAAAACGTAACATTAACTCGCGGATAAACTCGTTAACATCTTTTCCTTCCTGTTTCAATTCCTGCAGCAACTTTTTCACCCGCTCCCTCCCGGAAGGTTCAAAACGGTCCTCCAAAAACCGGTAAATGCCCGTTCGCCTTCCCAGGCAAAACATCTCCTGTTCTTCTGGAGGAAGGGCCAAAAACTCCCCGGCCACCCCAAGCATATACTCTTTATCCCGGGGAAATACTCCCTGGAGCTCTTCCAAAAGATTTAAAACGTGATCGCTGTAAAGGGTGCTGGTTACACCTTCTATATTTTCAATCAACAGTTTTTCTTCTACAACTACTTCCTCGTCGTTTAAAGGTACAAAATTACCCTGGTGGTATTCCCCGGCAAGGGGAGCAGCAGGATGGATGCCCAGCGTCCTGAGCCTGATGTAATCAGGATTTACCGCGTTTATTACTTTTGCCGTTTCCAGTGCATGCTCTTTCCACAGCTCCTTTCCCCCCAGCCCGGGCATTACGTAGTGGCTCAAGATAAACCCTGCCTCTTTAGCTTTCTGTCCACCTTCAATCTGCTGGTCACTGGAAACGCCTTTCTTTACGAATTCCAGGACTTCGTCACTACCGCTTTCCAGACCCACGTGAAGCCGGGTCAATCCCGCCTGCCTCAACTGCTTCAGCTCTCCAATTTCCTTGCGGGACAGGGTCCGGGAACGCGTATAGGTAGTTACCCTTCCGATGCCGGGTATCTTTTGATGAAGGTAATCTATGATTTCTACCAGATCTCCTGTCTTTAATACCAGGCTGTCTGCATCCTGCAGGAACACCGAATGTTCTCCGCCATAAATCCAGGAGGCCGCCGTCATCAGGGAAGGGTTACGCTGCACAATATCACGCAGGGTGCTCCTGTCTTCACCCTTATCTTTAACTATATTACGCAACCGGGCTATAGATGCAGCAAGTTCATCTATATCATTTTTTACTTCTTCCACGGTACGCCTGCTGAATTTCTTTTCCTTGTAAACGGGACAAAAAAGGCACCTGTTCCAGGGACAATTACGGGAAACCCGCAGCAGCAAACTTCCTGCCTCGCTGGGAGGCCTGATAGGACCCTGTTCTATAACGCTGTAATCCTTCATATTTTTTCCCTCACTTTCCAGGAGAACCTTCTAGCAGTATAACCTAACAGCAACCGATACTCAACCGAGATGGAGCAATTTTTATATTAAATTATTTGTCGAATGTTCTCTACATTATAAAATAATTACAGCGAGTACCTAAAAACGAAAAGGAGTCAGAAGGCCGGGTAACGAAGTAAATCAACATCGAAGAAGTGCTATGATCCAGGAGGTTGTGATAGTTGATGGAATATAATGTTAAACAGGCTTACCTAGTAGAGCCGGAAAAAGTTGTTTTTGCACTGGATGTGGGAACCCGTAATATAGTAGGAGTGGTATGTTATCCCGAAGAAGATAATTTAAGAATACTGGACCTGGAAACTAAAGAACACCGGCAGAGAGACATGATTGACGGGCAGATCCACCACGTGGAAAGAGTAAGCCAGACGGTCATTCAAGTAAAAAATAACCTGGAAGAACGCCTGGGATTTCAACTCAACCGGGTTTCGGTTGCCGCCGCGGGAAGAGCTTTAAAAACTGTAAAAGTAAAATCCGGAAAAGAGATGGCACCCGATCACCGTATTACCTCTGAAGAAGTCTCCCACCTGGAACTGGAAGCGGCGGAAAAAGCCAAACAGGAACTTTCCCGGGAAGAGCCTCATTTTAGCAGCGGCTATTACTGCGTGGGCTATACCACGGTTCAATATTTCCTGGATGAACACCCCATTTCCAGCCTGATTTCCCAGCAAGGACGCTATATAGAAGTAGAAGTGCTGGCTACTTTTTTGCCGGCTACCGTAGTAGACAGCCTCCTGACCGTAGTTGATAAAGCGGAACTGACCCTCCACTCACTTACTTTAGAACCTATTGCCGCCGCACAGGCCCTTATACCTCCAGAATACCGGCATCTTAACCTGGCCCTGGTAGATATAGGAGCAGGAACTTCCGATATAGCCATAACCAGCCAGGGTTCCATTATTGCCTACGCCATGGTTCCCGAGGCAGGAGACGAGATAACAGAAAAACTGGCCGATTATTACCTCCTGGACTTCCAGTCCGCCGAAAAGCTAAAACTACAGTTAAGCCAGGGATATTCTACTTTGCAGGTAGCCGATATTATTGGAAACACCAGGGAAGTTTCCCGGGAAGAACTCCTGGAAACGGTACAGCCGGTCATACAGCAGCTGGCAGGAAACATAGCCAGTGCCATAACCTACTTTAACCGGTCCTCACCGCGGGCTCTTTTCTGCATAGGAGGAGGTTCTCAAACACCCCTGTTAAGAGAAAAACTTTCTGAAATAATGGAGATTCCCCTGGAAAGAATAGCGGTACGCGATTATAACTCCTTAAACCGGATACTTCACGAAGGCAGTGAGCTAAAAGGCCCCGAGTGCGTTACACCTTACGGGATAGCCCTTTCTTCCCTCAAAGAACAGTTTTTCGGGTTTTCCTATGTATCGGTAAACGGGAAAGTAGTACGGCTGCTGGAAACCGAGCCTACCACCATAGGAAAAGTACTTCTGACCGCCGGATATAACCCCCGTGCCTTGATAGGGTTAAGGGGGCCTTCCCTTCACATTAACGTGGACGGAGAAGAAAAAGTTTTTCCCGGCAAACCAGGGGATAACGCTTGCATCTGGCTAAACGGAGAAGCCGCCACCCTGGAATCAGTGGTTAAACCAAACGATGAAATTGTTATCGAAGCAGCTCAGGAGGGCGAAAAACCCGAGGTCACTGTAGAAGATGTACTGGATGATGACAGGAGTGCCGGTATATTCTTGAAAGGTGCCCGGGTAGAAATTCCTTACACTATCCTGGTTAACGAAAAACCGGCTGAACCTTCTACCAGACTGTCGGACGGGGACCGCGTGCAAACAAAAGAGCTGGGAACGCTCCATGAACTTTCCCAGCTAACCGAAATAGACTTTTCCAACAAACAGATTAGAGTTAACGGTAAAGAAGCAGACCTGTCTTACCGGTTACAACCCGGCGACAGGATAGATTGGGAATAAATAAATAAATGCTTACTCTTCTTTACCTTCCGGCAGGAACCTTTTAATTTCATCCCACAGTTCCTGCGGACGGAAAGGTTTGGTCATGTACGCATCAGCTCCAAGCTTCATGGCTTTTTCCCGGTCTTCTTCTGAGGCTTTAGCCGTTAATACTACTATGGGAATATCCCTGGTATCTTCATCGTTTTTCAGGTCAGAACACACCTCAAAGCCGTCTACTTTGGGCAGTAAAAGATCCAGGAGGATTAAATCGGGTTTTTCAGTACGCACATATTGAAGTGCCGCTTCTCCGTCTTCTACCACGTGGACCTCATAATCAACCGCTTCCAGGCAGGTTCTAACACCCAGGATAATATTTTTTTCGTCCTCTACCAGCAATACTTTTTTTTCCATACTCTCAATATCGCCTCCTTTAATATATTAGCACTTCAACCACCTGTCCGGCTTGAACTTATTCCGATCTGCGCTTTCTGGATAAAGGAAGGGTGAAAGTAAAGACACTTCCTTCTCCTTCTTCACTCTCCACCCATATTTGCCCGCCGTGTGCTTCCACGATCTCCTTACATATAGCCAACCCCAGTCCGGCTCCACCGGCAGGCCCCTTATGTCCCTTAACCTGCACGTATTTTTGAAAGATGGTTTCCTGGTACTCCTTTGGTATCCCGCACCCGTTGTCCTGAACAGAAAAAAAGATACGGTTACCGGAAACCCGGGTCTGTACCACGACGCTATCTCCACTGTCACTATAGCGCAGAGCGTTACCCACCAGGTTGGCCAAAACCCAAACTATCTTGTTAAAATCAGCCTCAATATAAGGCAAGTCGGAAGGAATGTCTTTAACTATCTTGATCCCGCTCTCCTCTGCCTGTACCTTAATAGGACGTATGGCTTCTTCTACCAGGCCTTCTACTTCTATCATTTGAGATTCCAGGGAGATATGACCCGCTTCAATACGGGAAAGATCCAGCAGGTTTTCCACCAGCTTGCTCAAACGTTCACAATCCCTTTCGACAGCATCCACCATCTCTTTACCCCTTGGAGTGAGCTGGCCCAGCAGGCCTTCCTTTAACATGCCTACTCCCATGGTTATCGAGGAGAGAGGTGTCCTGATTTCGTGGGATACAATAGAAACAAAGTCGGTTTTTAGCTTTTCCAGTTCTTTAAACCTGGTTACATCGGTAAGTTGTATCATGGCCCCGGTTACTTCTCCTTCATCCAACAGGGGCTCGATTACAATTTTAAAAAAATACTTGCCTTCTTCACTCTTTACTTTTATAGTAGCAGCCTCGTAAGAACTGTCCGAAGCACGCCCGGTTTCCAGGGCTTCCTTTAAAAGTTTATCTATTTTGCTTTTCTTTATAATTTCTATAAAAGACCATCCCTTGATCTCAGCACAGGTAATACCGAATATCTCTTCCGCTTTACGGTTAACCCACACTATGTTTGCCTCGGAATCGGTTATAATGAGAGGATCCGGTAGCAGCTGCAGCAGGCGCTCGCTGTCAAAAGCAGGTGGAGTGCCGGACACCATTTCTTACCACCTCCGTTCAATTATGCTATTTTATTATAACACCCCATTTAGTCCATTTAAAGCTTTTAAAAAAATCAGGCAGTAACTTCTTTGAGAAACAAAGCACTGCCTGACTTAACTTAAATTACTATATTTATTACCGGAGAATGTTAATTCCTGCTATCTGTTTTCTCTTAAATCAAACAGACGCTTTTCAGTTATTCTTCTTTCCATACCTTGCCGGTTTATTATCTCTTCCAGGGT
>CAYODA010000065.1:0-10349 GCA_964402625.1 uncultured Syntrophomonadaceae bacterium
TCCTGTTGGCCGGCCCGCCTCCACAGCCTCGCTTCGCCAAGCTTTGCTAAATCTCCCTCTAATGTCGGTCGCCGGCAAAGCACAACAACCCTACATTAGCTTAGAAGCATTATCGTCTTTTGTTTTCCTTAATCATTCATCTCCCTCCCCCCACCGGGGGGAGGGTCAGGGTGGGGGGGGATACTACTTCTTTATAAAAGTTATCCCGTAACTGTATTGGAGGAAGGCAGCAGAGCAGTTTTCTTATCTGCCTCTGTGCTCTTCCTTTCTTTTTCTTTTCCCTGGTCCCGCCGGCTGTTATTTAGCAGGGCCGCTTCCAAAACTTCATCCAGGTGAGACACGGAGAGCACTTCCAGATCAAAATCCCTCTGGAAACTTTCCTGACAGTTTTTCTGAGGGATAATAACCCGATACGCTCCTGCCTCCCCGGCTGCTTTCAACTTGGGAACCACCCCTCCTATAGGCCGTACAAATCCCCGGACAGAGAGTTCACCGGTCATGGCCACACCAGGATCCACCGGCTCGTTTTTCAGGGCGGAGTAGATTGCTGTAGCTATACCAATTCCAGCGGAACCCCCATCCATGGGAATCCCTCCGGGAAAGTTCAGGTGTATATGGTAGTCTTTAAGGTTCATCTTTAAATAAGAACTGAGGACGGTTACCACGTTATCCACCGAGCCGCGGGCGGTACTTTTGCGTTTCACGGTTCTTCCTCCGCCTCCCAGCTCCTCTTCTTCAACTATCCCGTTAATACTCACCGTTCCTTCCCCGGCAGAAACGGGAAAAGCCGACGCTTCTATCTCCACGATAGTTCCCATGTTGGGCCCGTATACCGCCAGCCCGTTGGCATAACCCACCTGCGGATGTTCCGGAACCTTCTTTTCAGGCCGCGGTGATAGCTGGCTGCTGTTAACCACCCACTCCACTTCTCTTACTTCTATTATATCTTTGCCGTCTCCCTGCGCTATTCCCGCCGCCATCTGTACTATATTTACGGCTTCCCTTCCGTTGTTGGCATAGCGCTGCACTACTTCTACCGCGGAATCCGCAATACCAATCTTAATTCTCCGGGCAGCATTCTGGGCTATTTCGGCTATTTCGTGGGGCTGCAGGCCGCGGAAGAAAATCTCCAGGCAGCGGGAACGCACTGCCGGAGGCATATCTTCCGGCGTGCGGGTAGTCGCCCCTATAAGTCGAAAATCCGCGGGCAGCCCGTTTTGAAAAATCTCGTGTATGTGCCGCGGAATGTTGGTGTCTTCGCTGTTGTAATAAGAACTCTCCAGGAAAACCTTGCGGTCTTCCAAAACTTTCAAAAGCTTGTTGATCTGTATAGGATGCAGCTCGCCGATTTCATCTATAAAAAGAATGCCCCCGTGTGCGCGGGTAACCGCTCCCGGCTTGGGCTGGGGTATACCAGCCATGCCCATGGCCCCGGCCCCCTGGTAAATGGGGTCATGCACTGTACCAATGAGGGGATCGGCTATACCTCGCTCGTCAAAACGTGCCGTAGTGGCATCCAGTTCTACAAAGCGGGCCTGTTCGCCGAAAGGAGTGCCCGTAGTTTTCCTGGCTTCCTCCAGGACCAGCCTGGCTGCAGCGGTCTTTCCTATCCCGGGAGGCCCGTAAAGAAGCACATGCTGCGGGTTGGAGCTGCAAAGCGCCGCCCTTAATGCCTTCAACCCTTCTTCTTGTCCAATAATTTCTTTGAACTTGGAAGGTCGGGTTTTCTCCGAGAGCGGCTCGGTCAAGGAAATGCGGCGCATCCTCTCCAGGTTTTCCATCTCTTTACGCGACTCCCGGTCTATGGCTACCTTGCTGCTCTGCTGGTTGCGCAGCAGGTTAAAAAAATAGAGCCCAATTACAACGGCAAAAAAAATCTGTATCAGGCCCAACAAGCCTGTTAAATTGTGCATACGTGAACCCCCTTACCCTTTTCCAGTTGACTTGGTTAAATTTCGGTGACCCAGCGGGTCAATGATTATTATTAACTAATCAACTTCCGAATATCCACCAAAATGGTCCCGGAAAAGAATAAGGGGGTGTTTTTCATTTAAGCGCTTTCTTCTTTCTTGCTCTCCTTGTTATCCGTGGTCACCAGGATGGGCTTATCCTCTTTCCTGATAGCATCAGGGGTAACCAGGCACTTCTCCAGATTGTCATATGAGGGTATATCAAACATCACGTCTACCAGAACTTCTTCCAGGATAGCCCTCAACCCGCGTGCTCCCGTGTTACGCTGAATGGCTTCCCGGGCAATGCTCTCCAGGGCTTCCTCCTTGAATTCCAGGTTAACCCCGTCCAGTTCAAAAAGTTTCTGGTACTGTTTCACCAGTGCATTGCGGGGCTGTGTCAGGATTTGCACCAGGGCTTTCTCATCCAGCGTATCCAGGGTTGCCACTACCGGTATACGCCCCACAAATTCAGGGATAAGGCCGTACTGCAGCAGGTCCTGCGGAAGCACGTTTTTAAGAATCTCGCTTAGCTCGGGACTGGATTTGCCGCGTACATCCGAAGCAAAACCTATGCCTTTCTTGCCGATTCGATTTTGAATAATCTCATCCAGGCCTTCAAAAGCCCCTCCGCATATAAACAGAATATCGGTGGTATCAATCTGCATAAACTCCTGGTGCGGATGCTTGCGGCCTCCCTGGGGAGGAACACTGGCCACCGTGCCTTCCAGGATTTTAAGCAGCGCCTGCTGCACCCCTTCGCCGGATACATCCCTGGTTATGGAGGGATTATCTGTCTTGCGGGCCACCTTGTCGATTTCGTCAATGTAAATTATACCCTTCTCTGCTTTTTCCAGGTCGTAGTCGGCTGCCTGGATTATCTTGAGCAGGATATTTTCCACATCTTCTCCCACATAACCCGCTTCCGTTAAAGAAGTGGCATCGGCTATGGCAAAGGGCACGTTCAAGATCTTGGCCAGAGTCTGGGCCAGCAGCGTTTTACCAACACCGGTAGGCCCTATTAATGCAATATTACTCTTCGAGAGCTCCACATCTTCCAGCTTTTGCCCGGCATTTATGCGCTTGTAATGGTTGTAAACGGCTACGGATAGTATCTTTTTGGCTGCGTCCTGTCCTACCACGTACTGGTTCAAGGTTTCTTCTATTTCCTGGGGCTTGGGAAGATCCGTGGGCCCGAACTCACTGTCCTCGCCCATTTCTTCTTCTATAATCTCGTTACACAACTCGATGCATTCATCACAGATGTACACCCCCGGGCCAGCTACCAGCTTTTTAACCTGTTCCTGTGTTTTGCCACAAAAGGAACACTTTAACTGACCCTTTTCCTCATTAAATTTAAACATAAACCAGCTTCACCTCGGTCTTTAATAATTTATTTTCTGTTAACCAGTATTTCGTCGATCAAACCGTATTCTTTGGCCGCTTCCGCGGACATGAAGAAGTCCCGATCGGTATCCCTGGCTATAGTGTCTTTCGGCTGTCCGGTATGATATGCCAGGATCTCGTTAAGAGTGTCTTTAATATTCATTATCTCTTTGGCGTGTATCTCCACGTCAGTGGCCTGCCCCTGGGCACCGCCCATGGGCTGATGTACCATTATCCTGGAATGCGGCAGGGAATACCGTTTTCCCGCGGTGCCCGCACCCAGCAGCACTGCACCCAGGCTTGCCGCTAAACCAACACATATAGTAGAAACGTCCGGCTTGATATACTGGATGGTATCATAGATGGAAAGCCCGGAGTAGACCGAACCTCCCGGCGAGTTTATATAGAGGTGAATATCTTTATCAGGATCTTCGGACTCCAGGAATAGCAGCTGGGCGTTAACCAGGTTGGCCACGTTATCATCTACAGGGCTGCCTATAAAGACAATCCTGTCTTTTAACAGCCTCGAAAAAATATCGTAAGCTCTTTCCCCCCTGCTGGTCTGCTCCACTACCATAGGAACCAATGTACTCATATTAACTCTCTCCTTTCTGTAACACCTTTTTTTATGGTGCAAATGGTTATTTATTAGTTAGTTGAGCTTGCTTCTCCTCTTATTTTACCTTATAAGTCAACCTGGATGCACGTGTTCCAGGTTGCCAGAATGTTTCCAAATAATCTGTATTAAGTTTACAGGCTGTCCTTTTTTATTCTTTTCCTCCGCCATCCTTTGCTTCCTTATTATTTTCTCCATCATTTTCTCCTGCAGCAGGTTCTTCTGCTTCCCGCTCCGCCTCATCTTCTTTTGCCTCTTCTTCCGCTTCCCCGGTTTCTTCTGTTTCACCGGGTGCTTTATATTGAACTTCCGCATTTTCAACCAGGAAATCAATAACCTTGCGCATACGGCTCTCTTCTTTTAGCATATCCATTCTTCCCTGTTTCTGCAATATATCCCTGATGCGTTCCGGGTCGTCGTTGTACGCTTCGGCCATTTCCTGCAGCTTTTCTTCAATTTCGCTTTCCTGTACTTCAAACCCTTCTTTCTTAATTATAGCATCAAGAACCAGGTTTCCTTTAACTCTTTTAACCGCTTCCTCCCGGTAATTGCTGCGCAACTCTTCCCGGGTTTTTCCTGAAATCTCTAAAAATTGATCCATGTTAATACCCTGCATGGAGATCCTTTGCTCCATTTCGCTCATGATGCGGTCTATTTCTTTTTCCACCAGCACATCGGGTATCTCTAGCTCAGCCCGGTTGCTTACTTCTTCTATTACCGTGTTTTCCAGGCGCGTCCTGTTGCGGTTTTCGGCTTCTTCCTGCAGCTTCCGGAAAACATCATTGCGGTATTCTTCAAAGGTGTCAAATTCGCTTACTTCCCTGGCAAAGTCGTCATTAAGCTCAGGCAGCTCTTTTCTTTTTATTTCTTTGACATTTACTTCAAATACAGCTTCTTTCCCGGCCAGGGATTCTTCTTGGTACTCTTCGGGGAAGGTTACCGTTACTTCTTTTTCTTCTCCCACTTTAGCACCCTTCAACTGTTCTTCAAAACCTTCGATCAGCGAACCGGAGCCTATCTCCAGGGAATAATCCTGAGCTTCTCCTCCCTCAAAAGGTTCGCCATCCAGGTAACCTTTAAAGTCCAGCAGGACCATATCACCTTCTTGCACTTCAGCGTCTTCATCTTCCACTACTACCAGGCGAGAATGTTGGTCCCTTAAACCTTCTATATAGCGTTCTACGTCTTCTTCACCTATTTCTTCTTTCTCCACTTCTACCGGTACCCCTTTATATTCACCCAGCTCTACCTCGGGCTTAACTTCTACGGTAGCGGTAAAAATAAAGGGCTTGCCTTTTTCCAACTGCACTACATCTATGTCTGGTTCATCAATAGGCTCAATTTCGCTTTCTTCTTCCAAAGCCTCGCGGTAACCTTCCGGAACCAATATCTGGGCAGCATCCTCGTAAAATATTTCCGGCCCAAACCTGGCTTCGAGTACTTTCCGCGGAACCTTCCCCTTACGGAATCCCGGAAGATTTACATCCTTGACTACTTTTTTATATGCCTGTGAAAGGGCTTCTTCCACCTTGTCCTCCGGGACCTCTATCTCCATTTTAACCTTATTGTCTTCTATTTTCTCCCACTTGGCCATCCAGTATGCTCCTCCTTTAGCGTATGTAATGCTTTTATAGTAATTGTGATTACAAAAATTTATATTAAATGGTACCTGGAAGAGAGAAGATAAGCATAAATTACCTCGTAAAAAAATACGCCTCTGTACGGGCGATCACTCGGGGCTATATCCCTTCCCACCAAAAACTCCTTCTAAAAACTCGGGTAATATTTTAACACAACACCACCACGTTGGCAAGGTAACCGGGGAATAAATACTTACAATACTGCAATTTTTAATTATGAGGCAAATTACTCACTGTCTTAATATCGTTGATTTTTATTGACATCATTACCGGTGACTTATATAATCTACATAACGAATGAATATTCATTCATTCTGCGCGGGCAGGCGCAATAACCTTAACGGAGGCCTTTTTTTGCCCAGGAAAAAACCGGAAAAATATCAAACTATATTGGAAGCGGCCCTTAAAGTAATGGCCCAGCACGGCTATTACCGCACCCGGGTTTCCGAAATTGCCCGAGAAGCAGGAGTGGCCGATGGAACCGTTTACCTTTACTTCACCAAAAAAGAAGACATTTTGATCTCCCTCTTCCGGGAAATGATGGAATCATTCGTAAAAGATCTGGAAGAAGAGCTGAAACACTACCCCTCATTTAGCGGAAAACTACGATTTATTATTAATTACCACCTGGAAACCCTCAGCGCCAACCAGGACCGGGCCATGGTTACCCAGATAGAGCTACGGCAGTGCGATGCAGAGCTGGGCAAAAAGATATTTGCCCCGTTGAGCAAATATTTCCAGGTCATAGAGGAGGTGATTCAGTACGGACAAAAAACAGGGGAAGTACGTACGGAGGTAGATGCCCGCCTGGCAAGAAAGATCATCTTCGGTTCTCTGGACGAAGTAGTAACCAGGTGGGTGATGTCGCAAAAAAAAGATTATAAATTAACACGCTTAACCGAACCCCTCTTCATAACGCTGATGCAAGGGGTCTCTACTTCCCCACCCCCTTCCCAGGAAGGTTAAATGGAACCATTACTTTATCTATCATTTGAAGGAGGTTATAGAATGGCCGAGAAAGAAATTCGCCGGGCAGCAGTCCTCGGGGCTGGAGTGATGGGAGCCAACATAGCTGCTCACCTGGCCAACGTTGGAATACCCGTTTACCTCATGGATATCGTCCCCAAAGAACTAACGGACGAAGAATCCAAAAAAGGTTTGACCCTGGAAAGCCCCGCGGTACGCAACCGCCTGGCTCAACAGGCAAAGAACAATTTGCCTTCCAAAGGGCAGATGCGGCCCCTGTACGACAATTCTTTTGTAGATCTCATTACTGTAGGTAATTTTGAAGACAATATGGAGTGGATTTCCGAATGCGATTGGGTAATTGAAGTTATCGTTGAAAACATGGATATAAAGAAAAAATTCTACCCCAACGTGGAAAAACACTGGAAGAAAGGCAGCATAGTAAGTACCAACACTTCAGGGCTCTCCATTAACGAAATGGTCTCGGAAACTTCAGACCAGTTTAAGCAGCACTTTTTAGGTACCCACTTTTTCAACCCCCCTCGCTACATGAAGTTGCTGGAAATAATCCCGCACGAGAAAACCAGTAAAGACGTAATAGATTTCATGTCCCGTTTTTGTGAAAGGGTCCTGGGCAAGGGCGTTGTTTTTGCCAAGGATACCCCCAACTTTATCGCCAACCGCATGGGAACTTATACCATGATGGTTACCATGAAAACCATGCAAGAAAAAGGTATGAGCATAGAGGAAGTTGATTCCATCGCCGGAGCACCCATGGGGAACCCTAAAACCGCTACTTTCCGCACCGGAGACCTGGTAGGCCTGGACGTATTATATCATACTATCAACACCGTTTATCAAAATACACAAGATCCCAAAGAAAAAGAAACCATGGAAGTTCCGGACTTCCTGCAAAAAATGGTGGAAGAAAAAGGCTGGCTGGGAGACAAAACCGGTCAGGGCTTTTATAAAAAAGAAAAGACGCCCGAGGGAACCAAGCGGATGGCCCTGGACTATAACACCCTGGAATACCGGGAAAGGCAAAAACCCTCCTTTGACATTATCAAGGACGTAAAAGATATGGACCTGGAAGACAGGCTCCAGAGGTTGTACGACGATGACGGAAAAGTTGGGGATTTTGTAAGAACGGTGGCCAAGCGCACCGTCCTCTTTGCTGCTTCCAGGATCCCGGAAATTGCCGACGATGTTGTCAACCTGGACCGCGGCGTAAAGTGGGGCTTTAACCGCCGGGTAGGTCCTTTTGAAATGTTCGACGCCATCGGTGTAAAGAAGATAGTAGATGACGCCAAAAAAGAAGGGTACGAAATTCCTCCCTTAGTAAATGCACTGCTGGAAAAAGGCTACGAAACTTTCTACAAAAAGATAGACCACAAGTGGCACTTTTTCGACCTGGAGACTAAAGAATACCAGCCGGTACCCTTTAGCCCGGAAGAGATAGACCTGGCCCTGCTGAAAGAGCAGAACAAGCTTATCATGGAAGAACCCGGCCACGGCAGCCTCATCGACCTGGGCGACGGTATCACCTGCCTGGAGATGCACACTCCCCGCCAGGCTATCAGCCCGGAATTCACCAAATTCATCTTTAAAGCAATTGACGAGACCGAAAAGAACTACCGCGGTATGGTTATCAGCAACCAGGCGGATAATTTCTGCGTAGGAGCCAACGTTTTAAGCGTACTCATGGGAGCCCAGAGCGGGGAATGGGATGAGCTCAAGCAGGGCGTTAAAGACTTCCAAGATGCCTGCATGAGAATCAAGTACTCCCGTATCCCCGTGGTAGCAGCACCTTTTGGACAGACTTTAGGAGGCGGAATGGAAATATGTCTTCACGCCAACCGGGTGCAGGCCGCAGCGGAAACCTATATGGGACAGGTGGAAATGGGCGTAGGCCTTCTTCCCGGAGGTGGAGGCAATAAAGAGGTACTCCTCCGACAAATTGAAGGCATTCCTGAAAAAGTAAAGACCGACATGATGCCTTTTGTCCAAAAAGCACTGGAATACATCCTTCAGGCTACGGTAGCCACCAGCGCATTTGAAGCCAAATCATTCAACTTCTTGCGCGACACCGACAACGTCACCGTAAACCGAGACTTCCTTATCCACGACGCCAAAAACACGGTGCTGGCCATGCTACAAGAAGGCTGGCAGACACCACGTCCCAAGCCCATAACCGTAACCGGCAAGTACGGAATGGGCGCCATAGTCGGCGGACTAAAAGTATTCGAGTGGGGCAAGTTCATGAGCGAGCACGACCGGTTAATCGGCGAAAAAGTTGGCCGCGTTTTGACCGGCGGGTATTTAGAACCCAATACCCAGGTCAGCGAACAGTACCTGCTTGATGTGGAAAGAGAAGCTTTCGTAGAACTGTGCGCGGAACAAAAAACCCAAGAGCGCATACAGCATCTGCTGACTACCGGCAAGCCTTTGCGAAATTAATTAATTAGGAGGGGAAAAGATGAGAGAAGCTGTCATTGTTTCGGGAGTAAGAACTGCCATCGGCAGGGCCCCCCGGGGAACCTTGAGAAATACACGGCCCGAATACATGGGGGTAACGGCCATAAAAGAAGCCCTTAACCGGGCAAAAGGGCTGGATCCCCAGGAAATAGACGACGTTATTATTGGTTGCTCTTTCCCTGAAGCGGAACAGGGCATGAACCTGGCGCGCATCCTGGCGCTGGGAGCAGGGCTTCCCGAGAGAGTACCGGGAGCTACCATTAACCGTTTCTGTTCTTCCGGTTTAAATTCCATAGCCGTTGCCGCCAACGCCATCATGACCAACCAGGCAGACGTTATGGTAGCCGGTGGTGTAGAAAGCATGAGCCTGGTGCCCATGGGAGGAAACAAACTCTCCCCGGATCCCGATCTGGTTAACTGGTACCCGGAAATTTACATGCCCATGGGAATAACTGCGGAGAGGGTGGCCGAGCGCTACAACATCTCCAGGGAAGATCAGGACAAGATGGCCCTGCGCAGCAATGAAAACGCCAAGGCAGCCATTAAAGAAGGTCGCTTTGAGGACGAGATCGTCCCCCTGAACATTACGGAAAAAACAGTGGGACCGGATAATTCTATTATAGAAAAAGAAAAAGTATTCAAGGTAGACGAGGGCCCGCGCGATACCAACCTGGAGGCTTTAAGCAAGCTCCGTCCAGCATTTATGGCCGGAGGATCTGTTACCGCTGGAAACTCCTCGCAAACCAGTGACGGAGCGGCGGCTCTGGTGCTCATGTCAGCGGAAAAAGCCAAGTCCCTTGGCCTCGAGCCCCTCGCTATTTTCCGCGGCTTTGCAACAGAAGGTTGCCACCCGGATGAGATGGGTATAGGTCCGTCCGTAGCCATTCCCAAGCTACTGAAGGTAACCGACTTTAACCTCCAGGACGTAGAACTGTTCGAATTAAACGAAGCCTTTGCTTCCCAGGCTCTCTACAGCATAAGAAAGCTGGAGCTGGACATGGAGAAAGTTAACCCCAATGGCGGAGCCATTGCCCTGGGACACCCCCTGGGATGCACCGGTTCCAAATTAACAGTTACCCTGCTTAATGAAATGAAACGAAGAAACAATCGTTACGGCGTGGTTTCCATGTGCATCGGAGGAGGTATGGGAGCCGCCGCATTATTTGAAATGGCATAAACCCTGTGCTGCACCATTCTCTATCCAGGGGAAACAGGGCCTGCACCTTAAGAAGGTGCAGGCCCCATTTTTTCAGAAAATATCTTTATTTACTACTCTGAAAATACGTTTGCTTCTAGCGTCGCTGGTGTAGTGGTTGG
>CAYODA010000066.1:0-10189 GCA_964402625.1 uncultured Syntrophomonadaceae bacterium
CCGAGCCAACCACTACACCAGCGACGCTAGAAGCAAACGTATTTTCAGAGTAGACACCCATGCCCCCACAATACGGGGGCGCCATCAGAAGGAGGAAAATGGTAATGATCTATTTTCAGAGTAGTTGTAAGGAATTAATTGAAGGGAATGGTAAAAGGTAATTTCTAAGGGAAATTAAAGCCTGAAAGCCCAAAAAACTCCTGATATTGCCCGTAGTATTAATCATTTACATTATTTTTTATAATAAAGAAGGATTCATAAACAAGTTGAAGAAAATTTAATGTGGAGCTTTGTGAGTAATAATTTAAAAGCAGCAGTTAACCGGTATCCTGCCTGTGTAAGAGCTGCAGGCAGGGCAAAGTGAAGTACAGGCATGAATCCAGGAGAATGAAACCAATAATGTAGTTTAAAGATTAGGAGGGACAAAGTATGCTGGTAATATTGTTGGGAGCACCGGGTGCAGGCAAGGGCACTCAGGCGGAGTATATCGCAGATCGCTATAAACTTACTCACGTTTCCACAGGGGATATTCTAAGGGCTTCTATAAAGAAGGGGACTGAACTGGGTAAGAAAGCAAAAGAATACCTGGACCGGGGAGATCTGGTACCCGACGAAGTAGTAGTAAAGATTGTAGAAGAAAGACTAAAAGAGCCCGACTGCCAGACAGGGGCCTTGTTGGATGGCTTTCCCAGAACGGTAGAACAGGCAGATACCCTGGACCAGGTGCTGGCGGATATGGGCAGTGATGTAGATGCGGTGCTTTATATAGATGTTTCCGAAGAAGAGTTGATTTCCAGGTTAACGGGTAGGAGGATCTGTCGTGACTGTGGTGCTACTTACCACTTGAAATTTAATCCGCCACAGGTCAGGAACGTATGTGACCAGTGCGGCGGTGAGCTGTACCAGCGTGAAGACGACAGCATGGAAACTGTAAAACAACGCATCAAGGTTTACCGGGAACAAACCGAGCCACTGATAGACAAGTACAGGAAAAAAGAATTACTTTACCCGGTAGACGGTGATAAAGAGATTGAGCAAGTATTTAAACAAATAGAGGAGATACTTGACCAGAAAAGCCCAAATTCAGGTGGTTGAACATGGAAGACTTTTCGGTAGGACAAATAGTAAAACTTAAAAAAGCTCATCCTTGCGGGGAAAACAGGTGGAAAATAATAAGAGTTGGTATGGATTTCCGCATAAAATGTATGAAATGCGGTAGGAGCATCCTGTTACCCCGCTCTCGTTTTGTTAAGAGGGTAAAAGAAGTACTGGACGAATGAAGAACCCTGGCAGGGATGATATATTTGCCGGCATAGGAGATGTTAAATTTGTCTATAAGCTGCGGAATTGTAGGATTGCCCAATGCAGGAAAATCTACGCTGTTTAAGCTGATGACCTCAGTGCCGGTGGAGATAGCCTCCTATCCTTTTTCCACGGTTGATCCCAATACCGGGGTGATTCCCCTGGAAGACCAGCGCCTGAATGAGCTCTACAGGGTGGCCCAGTCCTCTAAAGTCACTTATGCCCGTCTAACCGTGGTTGACGTGGCAGGATTGGTAAAAGGCGCCAGCAGGGGCGAGGGACTGGGTAACCAGTTTCTCGCCCAGATAAGAGAAATGGATTTAATTATTCATGTAGTGGGTGACTTTAACCTGGAAGAAAGCTTGCCCGGTGGAGAAATGTCTTTAAATCCTGTAGAAAAGGCCAGGGATGTTAACCTGGAACTGATACTGGCGGACCTGTCGACAGTGGAGAAGAGATGGGATAAAACCTCCAGGAAGTCCAAGTCGGGAGAAAAGGAAGTTCTGGAAGAACAAGAATTACTGGAGAGGCTATACCGGCATTTAAACAACGAGCTTCCAGCCAGGAGCTTTCCCCGCAGCCAGAAGGAAGCCCGTTATATGAAAGACATGAATCTTCTGAGCGACAAAAGAGTTGTTTACGTGTTAAACAGGGGAGAAGAAAAAATAGACCAGGAGATTTCCCCGGATTTTTACGAGTTTGTAAAAAAAGAAGAAGCCCCTCTGATACCGGTTTGTGCCAAATTAGAACTGGAGTTAAAAGATCTGGAGGAAGATGAAAAGGAGATCTTCAAACAAGAGTACAGCTTGCAAAAAGAAGCTTTGCCGGAAATCATCAGGGCGTGCTACAGGCAGCTGGAGATGATCACCTTCTTTACGGTTAAAGGAGAAGAAGCCAGGGCCTGGCTGGCACAGGAAGGTACCACTGTTATTGAAGCCGCGGGGAAGATTCACACTGATATGCAGAAAGGCTTCCGGGCAGTAGAAGTGGTTTCCTGCCAGGATTTAATTGAAGCAGGCAATCTGGCTGCGGCCCGGGAAAGCGGCAGGGCGCGTGTTGAAGGCAAAGATTACCGGGTAAATGAAGGTGATGTTTTATTTATCCGTTTTGTTGCCTAACCTTAAGTTTCTATCTAAAAGACACCTTAAATTGAATCTAAAGAAAATTTACGAAAAATAATACTTGAATAGGCCTGAAACCGGTTGACATACGCTTCAGAGGTGGATATAATATTTATCAATAATTTACACAACATACTCCTGTTAAAAAGGCTACAAGCAAGGAAGAGGGGGAGTAGGCAGGGTTTTTTTCCAGAGAGCCGGTGGTAGCTGCAAACCGGTAAAAAAGCTTGCTGAAGGTCACCTCGGAGCTTTCTCCTGGAACGCAATTGGCACTGGTCAGTACGGGAGAACGGCTGGTACCGTTAAAAACCGCACTCCTGAGAGGCCGCATGGTTATGCGGTAAGAAGGGTGGTACCGCGGAGGCAAGCCTTCGCCCCTTTGGGCGGAGGCTTTTTGTATTATACACACCTTTTTACTTATTCCAATAAACGAAAATACGGAGGGCTGAGTATGGAGAAAAAAGTTTTTATGAACGGGGAGCTAGTACCAGAAACAGAAGCAAAAATTTCCGTGTTTGACCATGGATATCTTTATGGGGACGGCGTATTTGAGGGAATCAGATCTTATCAGGGCCGGGTTTTCAAATTAAAAGAGCACGTTAAAAGGCTGTACGAATCTGCTCATTCCATTATGCTGCATATACCGTACACCAGGGAAGAGATGGAAGAAGCTATCCTGGCCACTATCAGGGCTAACAACCTGGAAGACGCATACGTAAGGGTAATCATCTCCAGGGGAGTGGGTGACCTGGGTTTGGACCCCAAAAAGTGCAGCAAAAGTACGGTAATAATAATAGCCAACGAAATAACCCTGTTTCCCGAGGAAGTTTATGAAAAAGGCCTGAGCGTGGTAACAGTCCCCACCAGGCGTAATATTCCCGATGCCGTAGATCCCCAGGTGAAATCTTTAAACTACCTTAATAATATACTGGTAAAGATAGAAGCAAACCAGGCCGGGGTAATGGAAGCCGTAATGCTGAACAAAGATGGTTATGTTACGGAAGGCTCCGGGGAGAATATATTTATTTACCGGGACGGAAGGCTGCTTACTCCTCCACCTTACGTGGGCATCTTGCAAGGGATAAAAAGGAATACCGTTATGGAGCTGGCCCGAAAAGAAGGCATAACTGTAGAAGAAATGCCTTTTACGCGCCACCAGCTTTACGTGGCGGAAGAGTGTTTCCTGACAGGCACGGCGGCGGAAGTAATACCGGTTATACAAATAGATGGCAGAAATATAGGTGCAGGAGTCCCCGGTGAAGTTACCCGGAACCTGATTACCAGGTTTCGGGAGTACGCCACCAGCAACGGCGTTGAAATTTATAACCGGAAATAGCAGGTGTTTTTAAAGAGGTTAAATAACTTCTGGACCGGAAATATGAAATATTTTAAAATATAATTCAAGCGAGGTAATGTTAATTGAGGATGAGAAGTGACACGGTCAGACAAGGAAACGAGAGGGCACCTCACCGGTCCCTGTTTTGGGCCATGGGTTACCATGAAGAAGAGATGAAGCTTCCCCTGGTAGGGGTAGTCAACTCATTTAATGAAATAGTGCCCGGCCATACGCACCTACGGCAGCTGGCGGATGCAGTCAAGGCGGGAGTAAGAATGGGGGGAGGCACCCCCGTAGAATTTCCAGCAATAGGCATCTGTGACGGTATTGCCATGAACCACCAGGGCATGAAATATTCCCTGGCCAGCAGGGAACTTATTGCTGACAGTATTGAAGCCATGGCTGAGGCCCACTGCTTCGACGCCCTGGTCTTTATTACCAACTGCGACAAAATTACCCCTGGTATGATGATGGCCTCCCTGCGCCTTGATTTACCCTCGGTTATAGTTAGCGGTGGCCCAATGTTGGCCGGGGAATCAGATCAGGGAAGGCTTGATTTAAAAAACATGTTTGAAGCAGCCGGGGCTGCCAACGCAGGTAGAATCAGTGGTGAGGAGCTACATCAAATGGAGCAGCAGGCTTGTCCCGGGTGCGGCTCCTGTGCAGGCATGTTTACTGCCAATACCATGAATTGTATCTCCGAAGCCCTGGGCCTGTCTCTGCCGGGTAACGGGACCGTGCCCGCCGTTCACTCGGGAAGGGTACGCCTGGCCAAGGAAGCCGGTTTGGCGGTAATGCGGAACTGGAAAGAAAAATTGCTTCCTTCCCAGGTAGTATCGGATGCGGCTTTAAATAACGCTGTGGCGGTGGATGTAGCCCTGGGTGGCTCCACCAACACGGTGTTGCACCTGGCAGCTGTTGCCAGGGAGGCCGGGCTGGAACTTGACCTGAAAACAGTCAATCTTATAAGTGAAAATACACCTCAGTTGTGTTCGCTTAGCCCTGCAGGGGAACACAGAATACAGGACCTGGAAACTGATGGCGGCATCCCGGCATTGATGCAGGAACTGTCCCGCGGAAAACTGGTGGATGAATCCTTGTTAACGGTAACGGGAAGAAAAGTGCGGGAAAACATAGAAGGAGCACATACCAGGGGTAGAGGAGTGATAAAGTCCCTTAAGTCTCCTTACCGGGAACAGGGAGGGATCGCCGTCCTTTTTGGTAATCTGGCTCCCGATGGAGCCGTGGTAAAGCGGGGAGCCGTAGAAGAAGATATGCTGTCCTGGGAAGGCACCGCCAGGGTTTTTGAAAACGAAGAAGAAGCGGTGGAAGGTATCAACGCGGGAAAAGTAGTTTCCGGTGATGTGGTGGTAATCAGGCAGGAAGGCCCGCGGGGAGGACCGGGCATGCGCGAGATGCTAACCCCCACTTCCGCCCTGGCCGGTATGGGGCTGGATACCAGCGTGGCCCTGGTAACCGACGGACGTTTTTCGGGAGCCACCCGGGGTGCTTCTATAGGTCATGTTTCCCCGGAGGCGGCCATGAAAGGACCAATCGCTGCCGTGCAGGACGGAGATACGATTGCTATCGATATACCCAATTACGGTCTGGAGGTAAAAATCAGTGCGGAAGAGATGCAAAAGAGGCTACAAAAAGTTGAGCCTTACTCGTTGCCGCAAAAGCGGGGTTATCTGCAGCGCTATGCCAGCCTGGTGACTTCGGCCAGTAAAGGAGCAGTATTGGAGGTGAACGGAAAACAGCCATGAAATTAACCGGTGCAGAGATGGTATTGAAGGCATTTGAAAAAGAAGGGGTTTCCACCGTTTTTGGATACCCGGGAGGGGCTATTTTAAACCTGTACGACCACCTCTACGATTCTTCTATAAAACATGTACTCACCCGGCACGAGCAGGCAGCAGTGCACGCTGCAGACGGTTATGCCCGGGTAAGCGGCAAACCCGGCGTAGCCATAGCCACTTCAGGCCCCGGGGCAACCAACCTGGTTACAGGGTTAGCCAATGCTTATATGGATTCCGTTCCCCTGGTGGTAATAACCGGGCAGGTGCCCACATTTTTAATAGGCACCGACGCCTTCCAGGAAGCGGATATCACCGGCATAACCCTTCCTGTTACCAAACATAATTACCTGGTTAAAGATATAAAGGAACTCCCCCGGGTGCTAAAAGAAGCATTTCATATAGCAACTACCGGAAGGCCGGGCCCAGTGCTCATAGATTTTCCCAAGGATGTCCAGGCGGGAAAAGGGGAGTTTTCTTATCCCGAAGAAATAGATATTCCGGGATATAAACCCAATGTAGAAGGACATCCCGGCCAGATTAGCCGGGCGGTTAAGACAATCAAGAAGGCGCGGAAACCGGTAATAATGGGCGGGGGAGGCGTAGTTCGTTCGGGGGCGTACGAAGAGCTAAAAGAGATGGCTCAAAAAGGTAACATTCCGGTAGCCCTTACCCTCATGGGACTGGGAGGGTTCCCGGCCAGCCATCCCCTTTACCTGGGAATGCCCGGTATGCACGGAACTGAAGCAGCCAACTACGCTTTAACTGAGGCAGACCTGATAATAGCCGTTGGAGTCCGGTTTGACGACCGGGTTACGGGTAAGCTGGATACCTTCGCCCCCCGTGCCAAGATAATTCATATAGATATAGACCCGGTGGAAATAGGAAAAAATATTTCCGTGGATGTGCCTATTGTAGGTGACCTGAAAAAAGTAATGCAGAATCTGCTACATCGTTTTCAGCCCGGCGAAACGGGAGAGTGGTTAAAAACGGTAGAACAGTGGGAAAAAACCGTTGCCATAGATAAAAAAGAAAGAGACCGGGACTTGATTATACCTCAGGAAGTAATAAAGGCAATTTCCGATGTTGGAGGCGGAGATGCCGTGGTTACCACAGACGTGGGACAACACCAGATGTGGTCGGCTCAGCACGTTCGCTGTGAAAACCCCAGGAGTTTTGTGAGTTCCGGTGGGCTGGGAACCATGGGATTCGGTTTCCCGGCAGCCCTGGGAGCCCAAATGAGCAACCCTGGAAAAACTGTTTTCTGTATCACCGGCGACGGGGGCTTCCAGATGAACCTTCAGGAGCTTGCCACGGCGGTTTATTACCGTTTGCCGGTTAAAGTAGCAATTATTAATAACAGTTGCCTGGGAATGGTGCGCCAGTGGCAGGAGTTGTTTTATAACCGGCGGTATTCCCAAACCCTCTTTGAGCAGGGACCTGAATTTGCCCACATAGCGGAAGCATTTGGTGCCAGGGGTATAAAGGTAGAAAAACCGGAGCGGGTTAGAGATGCCATACAGGAAGCCCTGGACACTGAAGGTCCCGTAATAATGGATTTCCGGGTTAAAACTGGAGAAAACGTCTTTCCCATGGTGGCACCCAATGAGCCCATCAGCAAATTCATGGATAGGGGCGATGCGTGATGAAAAAAATTCTGGCCGTACTGGTAGAAGATAAGCCGGGTGTCCTGGCCCGGGTAGCGGGCCTGTTTAGCAGGAGGGGTTTTAATATTGACAGTATAGCCGTGGGAGAAACCACAGAACCTGGAATCTCCCGCATGACTATAACCGTGGAAGAGGATAGTTCTACCCTGGAGCAGGTAGTGAAGCAGTTAAACAAGCTTGTAAACGTGCTTAAAATCAGCAACATAACCGAGGATCCTTCTGTGTCAAGGGAGTTAATGCTGGTTAAAGTAAAGGCTGACCCCCAAAACAGAGGAGAAATACAGCAAATCGTAGAAACCTTTAGAGGGAAGACGGTGGACGTTTCCATGGATTCCATGATTGTTGAAGTCACCGGAGACGATGAAAAGCTGGAAGCTATTAAGCTTTTATTGCAGTATTACGGGATAAAAGAAATTGTTCGCACGGGTAATATTGCCATGGTGCGGGGTAGCAAAGAAACTCAAAGTTAATAAAAACTGAGTTGGAATTAAAAATACGCTGCAACAAATAAATACAATATATGGAAGGGGTAGTGGTTATGGGAGAAACGATGGTAGAAAAGATACTGGCCCGGGGAGCCGGTAAAGACAGAGTGGTACCCGGAGAAATAGTTAATACTAAAATAGACGTCTGCCTGGGTAATGATATAACCGCCCCGGTGGCTATCGAGGAATTTAACCGGATAGAGGCGGAAAAAGTTTTTGATACCAGCCGGGTAGTGCTGGTTCCCGATCACTTTACGCCTAACAAAGACATTTCTACTGCCAGGCAGGTAAAGACCATGCGCGAATTTGCTTATGAACACGGGATAAAATACTACTACGAGATTGGCAGGATGGGAGTAGAACACGCTTTGCTGCCCGAGGAAGGACTCTCACTACCAGGGGAAATAATCATAGGAGCCGACTCGCATACCTGTACTTACGGGGCGCTAGGGGCTTTTGCTACCGGAGTAGGCAGCACCGACCTGGCTGCAGCCATGGCACTGGGAGAAGCCTGGTTCAAGGTGCCCTCCACCTTGAAATTTGAATACGAAGGGGAATTTCCGCGCTGGGTGGGCGGGAAAGACCTTATACTCTACACTATAGGCCAGATAGGAGTAGACGGCGCTCTTTACCGGGCCATGGAGTTTGCCGGTTCTGCCATGGAGAAATTAAGCCTGGAAGGCAAAATGACCATGGCAAACATGGCCATAGAGGCCGGTGCCAAGTGCGGTTATATGGAACCGGGAGAGGAAGTCCTGGAATACGTTTCTTCCCGGGCTGTTCGTGAATACAAACCTGTATATGGCGACAGGGACGCGGAATACGAAGAAGTTTATCGTTTTGACATAAGCAAACTGGAACCACAAGTAGCTTTTCCCCATAAACCCTCCAATGTGCGGCCTGTAGGAGAGGCAGGTGGGGTAAAGATAGACCAGTCGGTTATAGGTTCCTGTACCAACGGGCGTATTGAAGACCTCAGGGAAGCAGCGCAGGTGCTCAAGGGGAAGCAAGTGGATCCCTCGGTAAGGCTTATTGTTATACCCGCCACCCAGGAAGTGTATGCACGGGCCATGGAAGAAGGGCTTCTCTCTATCTTTTTAGATGCCAACGCCGCAGTAAGCACTCCCACCTGTGGTCCCTGCCTGGGCGGCTACATGGGCATTCTGGCCCCCGGGGAGAGAGCTATTGCCACTACCAACAGGAACTTTACCGGTAGAATGGGAGATCCAGATAGTGAAGTTTACTTGAGCAACCCGGCGGTTGCTGCTGCATCTGCCGTAACTGGATACATCACCCACCCCGAGGAGGTAATAAAATGAGACTAGAAGGTAAAACCTGGTTGTTTGGAGATGATATAGATACGGACGTGATAATACCGGCCCGCTACCTGAATACCCACGACCCGCAGGAGCTGGCACTCCACTGCATGGAAGACGCAGATAAAGAATTTGCTTCCAAGGTAGAAAAAGGTGATTTTATTGTGGCAGGCAAAAATTTTGGTTGCGGAAGTTCACGGGAGCACGCGCCCATATCGCTAAAAGCTGCAGGCATAAGTGGTATTATAGCGGAAAGCTTTGCCCGTATCTTTTTCCGCAATGCCATGAATATAGGTCTACCTATATGGGAATGCCCCGAAGCAGCCCGGGCCCTCCAGGAAGGGGACGTTATACGGGTAGATGTGGAGAGCGGAACCATAGAGGTCCCGCAAAAGAATCAGGTATTCCAGGCCACCCCGTTACCGGAATTTATTCAACAGCTTATAGTTAACGGGGGGCTGGTCAATTACGCCAGGGTGAAGCTGGGCAAAGCTCCCCTTTAACCCGGCCAGCAGTTTGTTTAAAAGCGTTCTTGCTGGTAAAATAAAAAAGTTTAGGATTTATTATTTACTTTAATGGCATGTTTTTAGGACAATTAGGGTTATTAAAAAGGATCGACCTGTTAGTTTGAAGAACTAGTAATACAACCCGGTACAAGAAAGCATAACTCGTATTTTTTTAGGTAGTATCCCCCCCACCCTGACCCTCCCCCTGGCGGGGGGAGGGAGATAAATACGGCAAAGATGGGTGCAGTAAAGGGGTATTTTCTGAGTAGTCGACCTGGCGCCGGCTGGCGCCATCACTAGAGGGCGGAAAATACTGAGCAGAGCTGGTGTAAGTGGTTGGCCCAAATTGGAAGTTGGAAGTAGGAAGTTAGAGGTTGGAAGTCGTATATATCATCAGTCACAGTAGAAAGACTGAAGTAAGTTGATGATAATAGTGTTTTTATATTTTTTCCAATTTCTAACCTCTAATCTCTAACTTCCGCATTTTGGGCCTGAGACATGGAAGTCGAATGTCGAGGGGAGCCCGCGGATACCGAAAGCTGAGCCGCCCGTGTGGCCCTCGAACGGTAGCATGAGCCGAGCCAACCACTACACCAGCGACACTAGAAAGCAAACGTATTTTCTGAGTAGTCCAGGTAAAGTAGAGTAAGAGCGGCCAAC
>CAYODA010000067.1:0-9995 GCA_964402625.1 uncultured Syntrophomonadaceae bacterium
CTGGAAAGCCGGGAAGCCGGGAAAGTGGATCTGGGCGAACTCCGGAGAATGCTGCACGAGATCCGGGAGCTGCGGCTAACCCTGGAAGAAAGAGCGCACCGTTCCGGTGAAAAACCGGAAGCCTGGAAGAGTAGAACCGCCGGGATAACCGCGGAAAAACCTTCCAGCGAAGCGGGTTCCTCTCAACAGGCATCGGAAATCCAGGAAATTCGGGAAAAAGCCCGCCTGCTGGAGAAAGAGCTTTCCCACCTGAACAGGTCGGCGGAAAAAAGCCAGTCCCCAACCAGGGAAAACCCGGCGGAACAGAAACAGTCGGCATCCTGGAAGGAAAACCTGCAGCGAATGGCTCGCAGCTTCCAGGAAGGGCGCGGTTCCGGGGAGAAACAGTTCAGCCTTACCGATGCGGTTCGGCTGGACGGAGGATCTACTGAGAAGGGATTCCTGGCGCAGTCCAGGGTTCAACAGGCTGCTGCCGGGAAAGGAGAGATGCACCCTTCCCTCCAGGAAAGCATCCTGGAGCAGCTCCAGGGGAAACTTTCCTACTTCAAGGGAACGGACAAGTTTCCGGCGGAGATGCGGCTGAGCCTGCGGCCTCCCTCCCTGGGTGAAGTAACCGCCAGGGTAATGCAGCACCAGGGAAGGCTGACGGCGGAGATAGTGGCCGAGTCCACCTCCGTCAAGGAGTTGCTGGAAAACAACCTGGCCGGCCTGAAAGAGAGGTTCCACCAGATGAACCTGAACGTGGAAAGGGTAGAGGTGTACGCCGCTGCCGAGGAGTTTAACGGCCAGGACGGGGAGCACCGCCGGGATGACTTTTCCCGCGAGCACCGGCAGGGAAGTTTTGCCGAAGCGTTTTCCCTGGACGGCACCGCCCGGGAGAGCTCTCCGGAAGAAGAAGCAAACCCGGAGAATACCCGCGGCGGGGTGGAACTCTGGGCGTAAAGGAGGAGAGGCAGTTGGCTTATACGAGCGGGATAAACGGTGTAAACACACATGAGATGCAGGCTCCACAGGCGCCGGCCCGTCCCCAGGAAGCGGAAAAGCCCTTTGCCGGGGAGCTGGCCCGTCAGCAGCAGATGGCGGCCTTGCCGGAAGAGGACACCGACCATACGGTAGAAGAAGAGCAGCCGCTAAACAGTGAGGGCGGGGAAGAAGAAAGCAGGACCGGGGCCCTGGGAGAGATGGATTCCGAGGCGTTCCTGCAGCTATTAGTCACCCAGATGCAGCACCAGGATCCCATGGGGGAACAGCAGGATCCCAACGAATTTATCACCCAGGTAACCATACTTAGCGTCATGGAGCAGGTTATTCAGATGCAGGACGCCCTGGAAGAACAGTCGGAGTATGCCGAGAAGAACCGACTGCTCGGGGTGCTCAACCGCGAAGTGGAACTTACCGACGAGACCGGGGAGCAGGTTAGCGGTACCGTAACGCAGGTTGATTTAAACAGCTCCGAGATCACGGTAAACGGCGAGGAGTACCCTTTTAGTGCGGTAACCAGGGTAGGAGGAGGGCAGTAGCATGGTGGATAAAATACCCTTCAACCCCGGGGTGCAGGAAACAGTAAAGAACCATTCCCGGCCGGCGGCCTCCGGGAAGGCGGCGGATCTCTCCTTCCAGGAGTTGCTGCGGGAGAAACAGGAAAAAGCCGGGGATCTTAACATTTCGGCGCACGCCCGGGAGAGGATGGAAGACCGGGACATACAGCTGGGAGAAAAAGACCTGCAGAAAATCTCCGATGCCGTGGACCGCGCGGCGGAGAAGGGTGTTCGCTCTTCCCTGTTGCTATACGGCGACGTAGCCCTGGTAGCCAGCGTGACCAACCGCACTATAGTAACCGCCGTGGACGGGGAAAGCAGCAAGGAACAGGTGTTTACCAATATAGACGGTGCGGTGATAGTGGAGTAGGGCCGGACCTCCTTCGAGGAAGCCCTTTCCCCGTGGAACGAGCGAAGCGGGGAACCCGCACCGGTGAAGAAAGGTGAAGATACTAAACTGAAATATGAAGGAGGTTGTTAAGCGTGATACGCTCATTAAGTACCGCCGTGACCGGCCTGGCTTCTCACCAGGATAAGATGGACGTGGTGGGAAACAACATCGCCAACGTCAATACCACGGCTTTTAAAAACGACCACGCCAGGTTCCAGGACCTGATCAGCCAGACCATTGGCGGGGCCACGGCTCCCCTGGAAGACCGGGGCGGCGTGAACCCCAACCAGGTAGGCCTGGGAACGCAGCTGGGTGCTACAGTAACCGACCACACCCAGGGAGCCATTGAAACTACGGGCCGTGCCACCGACCTGGCCATTGAAGGAGAAGGCTTCTTTATAGTCTCCGACGGCCAGGTGGATTACCACACCCGGGACGGCTCCTTCGACATTGATTCCAACCGGGAGCTGGTAAACAGCGACGGGATGAAGGTAATGGGCTGGATGGACGACGACCCGGATCCCACCGACGAGCTGGAGCCCCTAAGGATACCCCTGGGTGAGGGGATGGAAGCCCAGGCTTCCAGCAACCTTGGATTCAGCGGGAACCTGGATGCTGATGCTGAAGACGGAGAGGAACACTCTATTGAGTACTACCTTTTCGATTCGCTGGGAAGACGGCACGATATTGAGATAACTTTTACTAAAAATGGCGAAAATGGCGAAAACGAGTGGGACTATGATATAGAGTTGATTGATGATAATGACAATGGAAATTCGATAGGAGATGGCACTTTAACGTTTGGAGAGGACGGACAATTAGATATAGATGAAGATGATGAAGATGATGAACATGGCGTTACTTACGACCCTGATGATGCAGATGAGATTGAAGTAGATCTCGACTTCTCCAATCTCACCCAGCTTGCTTCTGAATCAGTAATAGAAGTCGAAACGCACGACGGTTTCGGGGCCGGTGAGCTGGTTTCCTTCGAGGTGGAGGAAAGCGGCGCCGTCCGGGGAACCTACACCAACGGTATGCGGGAAGTGCTGGGACACGTGGCCATGTCCACCTTCGCCAACCCGGAGGGCCTGAGCAAGGAAGGCGGCAATCTCTTCGAGGAAACTGCCAACTCCGGTGAAGCCAGTATAGGTTTACCCGGACAGCAGGGCCGCGGCGTAATCCAGGATTCCGCCCTGGAGATGTCCAACGCCGACCTGGCGGAGGAATTCACCGAGCTGGTTACCACCAGCCGGGGTTTCCAGGCCAACACCCGGGTGATCTCCTCTTCCGACGAAATACTTACCGAAGTAATCAACATGCAGAGATAACGGATGAGGGAAGCGGGGGGAGAATCCCTCCCCCCGTTTTTCTCTTGCAAGGAGGTGCAGCCAGTTGAAAAGACCGGATATCACCACCATACTGGGCCTGTTAATCGGGGCCGGGCTGGTGTTTACCGGTATATTTCTCCGGGGGGATGTGGGACAGTTCTGGGATTCAGCCGGCCTCATGATTACCCTGGGCGGCTCTTTCGGGGCCCTGCTGGTGTTTTTCCGCCCCGAGGATATCAAGATGGTAATCAAGGTAACCAGGCAGGCTTTTGTCCGGACTGATGAGGATGTGGCCACCCTCAACGAGAGGTTTGTAGAGCTGGCCCAAAAAGCCCGTAAAGAAGGTCTGCTGGTCCTGGAAGACGAGCTAGACGAAATAGAAGATCCTTTTATGCGCAACGGGTTGAGGATGGTGATAGACGGTTTCGAGCCGGATGCCATCCGGCACATACTCAATACAGAGCTGGAATCCCTGGAAAGCAGGCACCAGCTGGGGCAAAACCTTTTTAAAACCTGGGGCACTCTTTCCCCGGCTTTCGGGATGATCGGTACCCTCATCGGGTTGATCTCCATGCTGGCTCACCTGGACGATCCCGACGCCATCGGTCCGGGAATGGCAGTGGCCCTGATCACCACCTTTTACGGTATCCTTTTTGCCAACCTGATCTTTAATCCCATAGCCGGCAAGCTGGCGGTTTACAGCGAGCAGGAGCTTCAAAAGAAGCAGGCGGTTATTGAAGCCCTGCTGGCCCTGCAGAGCGGTATAAATCCACGGCTTTTAAAGGAGCAGCTTAAAGCTTACCTCTCTCCGGCAGAGAGGGAAAGAGTAGAAAATGAAGAAAGAAGAGCCCGCGAAGGCGGCGGAGAAGGGGATGTAACGCTGGATGTATAACCGGAAAGATTTACGGCGGAAAAAAGGAAAGAAGCAGGAGGAAGGCGGCCTTCCCATGTGGATGCAGACCTATGCGGATATGACCACCTTGCTTCTGGCCTTTTTTATCCTCCTGTTTTCCATGTCTATAATCGACATCGAAAGATTCCAGCAGGTTATGGCCTCGGTGCAGACTTCTTTTACCGGCCATCCCAGTATCCTGGACGATGGCAGGGATATCGAGGAAGGGGAGGAGTGGCTCCCCGACCCCGGGGCTCCCACGCCCATGGATCCGCAGGCGGAAGAACTGATCGAGCAGTGGGAAGAAGCCCAGGAAATCATGGATGACGTGGAAGACTTTTTGCAGAAAGAAGGGCTGGAGGATGAAGTCCAGCCGGAACTGAAGGCCGACCGGGGAATAGTCATGGATATTCCGGACCGGCTCCTGTTTCACCAGGCCCGGGCGGAACTGAGGCCGGAAGCCTGGTCTATCCTGGAGGAGCTGGCCGACCTGCTGAGAGAAATTCCCAGCGGGGTTCTGGTGGAGGGACATACCTGCGACCTCCCCATGGGCCCGGGGACGGATTTTCCCACCAACTGGGAGCTTTCGGCCATGCGGGCCGTCACTGTGGTACGTTACCTGGTGGAAGAGGAGGGCATGAACCCCGAACAGCTTCAGGCTGTCAGCTACGGGGAACACCACCCTATAGCCTCCAACGAAACCGAGGAAGGCAGGGAGCAGAACCGGAGGGTTACCATAGTAATATCCATGTTTTGACCATTTAGAAACGAGTAGAAATGACTAAGGGAGAGGTCAGGTGATACGGTTGGATGTAAAAGATAGAAGACCCCGGGAAGAAAACAGTCAAGGGGAGGAGGCTTCGGCCGGGAAAAAGCGTTCCCCCCTGTTAAAGATCGGGTTGCCCCTGTTGCTGGGTTTTGTTCTGGTGGGAGGCATGCTGTTTTTCGGTGACGGGGCCTGGCAGTTTGTGCAGGAGGTGTTTGGCGAAGAAGAGTACGAAGATCTGCCGCGGCACCAGGAAGAGCTGGAAGAATTTATAACCAACCCTGCCAGCCCGGGGGCAGCCAACCACCTGCGCCTAAAAATGCACCTGGGTTTTAACGAGGGTGATCTAAAAGATGAGCTGGAAGAAAGAAATCTCCAGGTTAGGAACCGCATTAACGTAATTTTAAGGAGCAAAACGGTGGAGGACCTGCAGGAACCCGGCGGAACGGAATCCCTCCAGCGGGAGATTAAATCCGAGCTAAACAACATCCTGGTTTCGGGCCAGATAGAAGAGATTTATTTCGAAGAGTTTATAATCCAGTAACTTTTTGAGGTCAGGAGGCGGCCATGGGAGAAGAGAGCCGAAAAAACAGCGATATAGAAAAGTACATAAACAAGTACGAAGAGATGCAGCAGTCGGCGGAACCGGGCCCGCCGGAGCCGGAAGGGACCGGCAGCCGGGAAAAGGCCCGGGCAGAGGAAGCAGGCGGCAGCTCTCCGCCCGGTGAAGGCTCCGGCGGTGCAAGAAGCAGGGCGGATGAATCGCCAGAGGCGGAGAATTCCGGCGGGGAAGAGCAGGATGCCCCGGCAGGGGCTCGCCCCGTGGTGGAAAGGGTGGAATTCCCTTCCCTGGACGGGATAAAAACTTCTCCTCAAGAGGTTAATATAGAAGCCTTTAAAGATATCAAGCTGCCTGTAAGCGCGGAGCTGGGCAAGACTACCGTGAAGGTAAGGGATCTGATCAACCTGGAAAAAGGATCCCTGCTCAAGTTAAACCGGCTGGCCGATGAAAGCATCAGTGTGCTGGTTAACGAAGTTCCTTTTGCCCAGGGTGAAGTAGTAGTAATCAACGAGCGTTTTGGAGTCCGCATTGTGAATTTCCTGGGGGAACAGGAAGAAAGCGAAAAAGAGCGGTAAACCAAAAAGAAGCGGGAAGGAAGTCGTGAACTGTTGAGCTTTTGGGACTATTTTGTCGTATTATTTGTGGTTCTCCTGGTTTGCGTAATGGCCTACGTGTTTATACGCTACGGGCTGCGTCCCATGTCCCGGCCGATGGGAAGCGGCAGGGTTGACGTCAAGGAGAGGGTTCCCCTGGATCCCCGGGGCAACAGCATGATCCTGCTGGTACAGGTGGGGGAAGAGCTGCTGCTTTTAGGGGTGGCCCAGGGAAGTATTACCCTGCTGAAGGAGCTGTCCCGGGAAGAGATGGACCGCTGGGAAAAGGAGCAGTTTAAAGAAACAGAAGAAGACCGGTACAGCTTTGCCGGCCTGCTCAAGAAGTTTTACCACCGTTAAACATATAACGAAATAAAAAAGATGACACAGGAGAAAGTGCCGTTCATGAACCAAAACCCGAAAGTTAAAACAGCTACTATAGTTCTTTTATTAATGCTGGCCCTGCTTTTCCTGTATCCCGGGGAAACAGCGGAAGCCCAACCTTTCCCTGTGCCGGGGGTGGAAGTAGAGGAAGAAGGAGAACCACTGGAAATCGCCGGTTACCTGCAGCTCTTGTTGCTGCTGGCCGTGCTTACCCTGGCCCCGGCTTTCGTGGTATTAATGACCTCTTTTACCCGGATGGTGGTTGTCCTGGGGTTCGTGCGCAACGCCGTGGGCACCCAGCAGATACCGCCCAACCAGGTGTTGATAGGGCTGGCGCTGTTCATGACTTTCTTTATCATGTTCCCCAGGATAGAAGAGATAAACGAAAACGCCCTTCAGCCGTACATGGAGGAAGAGATAACCCAGGAAGAGGCCATTGAAGAAGGGATAGAGCCTTTACGGGAGTTCATGCTGGAACATGTCCGGGATCGCGACCTGGCCCTGTTCCTGGATATAGCCGAGATGGAACCGCCGGAAGATCCGGAAGGAATGCCCATGCAGGTGCTGGTTCCTTCTTTCGTGGTCAGCGAGCTGCGGACGGCTTTTGAAATGGGTTTCCGGATTTTTGTGCCTTTTCTTATTATAGATATGGTGGTGGCCAGTACCCTGATGTCCATGGGTATGTTTATGCTGCCACCGGTGATTGTTTCCCTGCCCTTTAAGATACTTCTTTTTGTGCTGGTTGACGGGTGGCACCTGGTGGTCCGGTCGCTTCTGGAGAGTTTTGCCTGACGGGCAGGGACTATTTTGGCTGAAGGAACAGGGTGAGTTTTCAGGTTTTCCGGAAAGGGAGTGAGACGTTTGACGCCCGACGAGGCCGTCTATATCATGCGGGAAGCGATAACAGTTATTTTATTGATGGTAGCCCCTATCCTGGGGCTGGGTATCTCCGTGGGCCTGGTGGTTAGCGTCCTGCAGGCTACCACCCAGATACAGGAGCCCACCCTGGCCTTTGTGCCCAAGATTATTGCCGTGCTGGTAGCGGTAATGATCTTCAGCAACTGGGTGGTAGGGCTGGTGGTGGACTTTACCGAGCGGCTCTGGGTAGACGGCCTGGGCGTGCTCTGACCACCCCTAATTAGAAGTTGGAAGTAGGAAGTTAGAGGTTAGAAGTGAGAGAAAAAAGTATCCCCCCCACCCTGACCCTCCCCCCGGTGGGGGGAGGAAAATGTGAAATAGGCGAAGGTGGATGCGGGATAAAGGGTATTTTCTGAGTAGTTACCACAGATCTTGAACGGAATCGGGAAACTTAAGGCAGGTGTGGGAGACAAGTGGTAATAGATCTGGTGAACATGCAGGCCTGGATGGGTTACCTGCTGGTGCTGGTCAGGTTTCTGGGCTTTGTGATGCTGTTTCCCTTTTTCTCCTGGGGAGGCATCCCCCCACAGCTGCGCGTATTTTTTTCCATGGCCCTGGCCTTGCTAATGCTGCTTACGCTGGGGGAAGAGCTTTATGTGGCACCGATGGAGGGGCTGGAACTGCTGGGGGCGGTGGTTAACGAGGCGCTCACCGGGATAACCCTGGGTTTTATGACGGTGCTCTTTTTTTCGCTTTACATGTACGCGGGGATGATGGTGGACCTCAAGGGAGGGATGATGCTTTCCGGGGAATTTGATCCTTACCTGGAAGCCCAGGTTTCCAACCTGGGGCAGTTCCTCTACTTATTTGGCCTGGTATATTACGTCCTCATTAACGGGCACCATCAACTGATCAGGGCCATGGCCAACAGCTTCCATTTCATCCCCCCGGGCACGGGGCTGTTTGGTGCGGAGATGGTAGAGAATATTTTGCAGCTCTTTTCGCATACCTTTATCCTGGCTTTCCAGATATGTGCCCCCATAATAATTATACTGATGATGGTGGACGTTTCCCTGGGGCTTTTGGGGAAGACCGTGCCCCAGGTCCACGTGTTTATTCTGGGGCTGCCTATAAAGGTGGTTCTGTCGGTGTTTTTACTGGTGCTGATACTTCCGCTGTTGACGGGGGTTATGGAAGTTCTGCTGGATAGATTTATGGATACCTTTGAGAGATTTATCTGGGAGTGGGCCTGATCATGGCAGAGTGGAATTCGAATATTTTTGAATACTGGGATTTACAGCTCTTTGCCGACGACCAGGACGAGGGCGACAAGACCGAAGACCCTACGCCCCACCGCCTGAAAGAAGCCCGCCGCAAGGGCCAGGTATTCAAGAGTATGGAGATAAATTCGGCCCTGAACATACTGGCGGTGATGTTCCTGTTCCTCCTGTTGAGCAATGTGGTCTTTAACAGCCTGGGTGGTATGGTTACCCACTACCTGGAAGGCGAGGCCAATACCAGGCTAACCCAGGACAACATGCCCGCCATGTTTGGCGAAGCTATTATATTGTTCTTCAGCATTACCGGGCCGGTATTGCTGGTAGCGCTGGTAACAGGGGTGGCATCCAACCTGGTGCAGGTGGGTTTCCTTTTTTCCGGAACTCACGTGACGCCGCAGTTTAACAAGATTAACCCCCTGCAGGGGGTTAAGAAGATAATTTCCCGGAAGGCGCTTTTTGAGATGTTTAAGGCGCTGGCCAAGATTGTGATTATTGGAGGCGTCACCTATATCTTTGTCCGGGGCTTTATGGAGGAGATGATGGTTCTGGTGGGACAGGAAGTAGCCCTGTCCGCGCAGCTTTTCTGGCACATCATGGTAAGAACCGGGTTTACGGTAGGTCTGGTGTTCCTGGGCCTGGCCATACTGGACTGGATCTACCAGAGGTACGAATTCCAGCAGCAGCTGCGCATGAGCCGCCGGGAAGTAAAAGACGAGCATAAGCACCTGGAAGGGGACCCCCTTATCCAGAGCAAGATCAAGGAGAAACAGAGGTACATAGCCCGGCAGAGGATGATGCAGGAAGTCCCGGAATCCGACGTGGTTATTACCAACCCCACGGAAATTGCCGTTGCCCTGCGCTACCGGGAAGAACAGGATGAAGCCCCGGTGGTAGTTGCCATGGGAGTGGAAGTCCTTGCACAGAGGATAAGGGAGATCGCCCGGGAAAACGAAGTTCCCATTGTAGAAAACCCCCCAGTGGCCAGGTCCATCTGGGAAAACTCAGAACTGGGTGAGCAAATACCGGTGGAGATGTATCAGGCGGTGGCGGAAATCCTGGCCATGGTATACCGCTTGAAAGAGGAGAAATAATGCGGCGGGGGTAGGGATATGTAAAACAGGCGAAAGTGGGTGTGTAATAATTGATTGGTTTTTTCGGAGTAGTCCACCTGGCGCCGTGGGCGCCATCACTAGAGAGAGGAAAATTACCCCCTCTCCCTATCCCTCATAATTATTCGTTGATATATGTAAAGGGTATTTTCTGAGTAGTCACCCCGGCGCTGCTGTCGCAGCGCCACCAATAGAAAGATGAAAATGTTTTTATAGACAACGTAGGGTTGTTGTGATTTGCCGGCGACCGACATTAGAGGGAGATTTAGCAAAGCTTGGCGAAGCGAGGCC
>CAYODA010000068.1:0-9863 GCA_964402625.1 uncultured Syntrophomonadaceae bacterium
ACTTTCTCACCTCTAACTTCTCACTTCTCACATCTCAAAAGCGAGGGGAGCCCGCGGAGACCGAAAGATGAGCCGATGTTGTGGCCCTCGAACGGTAGCATGAGCCGAGCCAACCACTACACCAGCGACGCTAGAAGCAAACGGTCGCGGTTAAGGGGTTTTAAAAGCAGGTGTGCCCCTTAACCGCAAATGTGACATTAAAATTGCTCGACCTGTCATTTCCCGGGAAATAAACCCGTTTTTGATCTTTTTATCACACTCATTCGACACACTGGGGGAGGGAAACGCATGAAGGTAGAAAGTCCGGAACATAAAAGAAAGAACAAGAAAGTAGGCTGGCTGTGTACTTATACCCCGGAAGAAGTGATTTACGCGGCGGGATTTGAGCCCTATCGTATCTTGCCGCGGGCGGAATACGGTGGAAGTGTTGAGGAATCCCTTCCTCCCAATATATGCCCTTACGTGAGGAAAGTTTTGGCAGAGCTCAAAAAGGGAGTTCACCCGGAAATGGAAGGGGTAGTAATAACCCATTCCTGCAACGCCATGATGCACCTTTATGATGCCCTGCGGGAGGAAGCAAATTTTTTTGTGTACCTGCTGGAAGTGCCCCGTCGAACGGACCATGCAGCCGTAGAATATTACTCCAGCGAACTGGATCAGCTGGCGGAATTCTTGGGGTCCAAAGGTCAGGAGGTTACCCCGGCGCGGCTGCAGGAGGCAGTAAATGCGTACCGGGAAAGAAACCACTCCATTAAAAGACTTTTAGAGGTAACACCCAAACATTTCAGTGATTATTTTACGGGAATATGTGGTTTGGCCGAAGAAGCTGCCACTACCCTGCCGGGAGAGTTTGTCCAGCAGGTCTCCCCCCTTGTGGAAAAGAAGGAGACATCATATGGCAAAAACCAAAAAGAGCTTCCTTCGTTGGTGTTGACGGGAGGACTTCCTCCCCGCGGTATGGTAGAACTTTTAGAGGGACAGCCGGAATTTGTGCTGTACCCGGATAACTGCGCCGGCTTGCGGTACCTGGAGAAAGAAATTCACCTTCCTGAAGATTGCGGTGGTTCCGGGGAACGCCTGGAGTTCTTAAGGCAGCTGTCAGAAGCGTATCTCCAGAAGGCTCCCTGCCCGCGAATTTTTGATTACACGCTGCGGGAAGAGTATTTTAACAGGTTGCTGGAAGAGCGGGAGGTTAAAGGCGTGGTTTACCATGACTTGTTGTTTTGCGACCTGGGACACTATGATTACCTTATAATAAAAGAAATACTGGAGGCCCGGGGAATACCTCTCCTCAAGGTGGAGACGGAGCTGGGCCAGGAAGACCTGGGTCAGTTAAAGACCAGGCTGGAAGCATTTATGGAAATAGTAGTTTGAGGAGGGAAAAAGTTGAATCCCCAGAAAATATTCCGGCAGCAACTAAAAGGAACCATGGGCAGGAAATTGCTTGCTTCACCTCATACGTACCGCCTGGCCAGGCAGGTATTTTTAAAAAAATCCAACTTTGCTTTTGCCGCCAAGAGGATGATGACCGACATGGCGCTGCAGCAGACCGCAGAAGCTTACCAGGGGAAAAAGCCCGTGGTCTGGACTACTGCTTTTTTCCCCGGGGAACTGGTCCACCTGTTTGATCTGGCACCGTTTGCTCCGGAAGTTGCTTCGGCTGCAGCTGCTTCACTGGAACTGGCCCCGGATCTCCTGCGGTACTCTGAAGAGATGGGGCTGTCAACGGATAGTTGCTCTTTTCACCGGTGTGCCGCCGCGGGGACTTCCAAAGAGTACTTTCCCTTGCCCGATTTTCTCATGGCAAGTTCTCATTTGTGTGATGGAGCTCCCCGTCTCTTCAAGTTTATGGCTCGCCGCTACCGCCGTCCACTCTTTTTCCTGGATGTTCCGGCGCGTGATAATGAGAAAGCGTTAAGCTATGTGGCCGGGCAAATTGAAGGAATAGTACGGGAACTTGAAGAAAAAACCGGGAAAAAGCTCACCCGGGAAAAGATAGAAGAAGTTTTTGGTTACTCCAACCGTGCCCGTCACTATCAGATAGAAGTAAACCGCATCCGGCAGCGCGTTCCTTCTCCTATGGGGGGAATAGAAGGCCTGGGTTACGTTTACCTTACCTTCCTGGGGCAGGGGCATCCCCAGACCCCGGAAATATATCGCACGCTGATGGAAGAGTTACAAAACAGGGTGCATAAAAGTGATCCGGTAGGCGGCGAAGAAAGATTTCGTCTGGTTTGGATGCACCTGCGTCCATACCACGGGACGGAGTTGATGTCACTGGTAGAAGAAGACCTGGGCATGAAAATTGTCGCGGAAGAAATGAACCAGGTTTACTGGCCGCCTTTAGATCCGGAACGACCATTTGAAAGTCTGGCACAAAAAGCTCTGAGTCATTTTGGCCTGGGGCCGGTGGAGCGTCGCCTGCAAACGGTAGAGCGAATGGTAGAGGAATCCGGTGCGCACGGGGTGGTGCACTTTTCCCACTGGGGATGCCGCCAGTCGGTAGGCTCAACCCTTATTCTAAGAAAAAAACTGCGGAGCAAAGGGATACCTTTCCTGGCCCTGGATGGAGACTGTGTGGATGAGACCGGTTTCCCCTGGGGGCAGGCCCGTACCAGGGTGGAAAGTTTTCGGGAAGTCCTGGACCAGGTGCATGTTTAAGTATGGTTGGTCCACGGTGGATGTTGGACATAACTCTATTTCAATTCAGACCGGTTGGTGTGATAAAGTTTTTATTTGCTTGCAGGATTGCTTGCAAAAAAGTGGAACTACTTCAGGGGTATATTTCCGGGCGAATTAATAAATAAAGGAAGGAAGGAAGGAAGGTGACACCCTTGGCAGATGAAATCAATATGGAGGAATGGCCGGAAGAAAATGTGGTGGAAGAATCCCGGAACAATACGCTGGGCATAATTTCCCTGGTATTTGGGATACTGGGTGTGCTTGGTGCTCTCCTATGCTGCTGTTTTTCTCCAGTGGGCTCCGTATTGGGTATAGTGGCCCTGATTTGCGGTATACTTGGGCATCAGCAGAAGCAGCAATTTGCACTGGCCGGGCTTATCCTGGGAGCGGTGGCCATATTTTTAGGTGTAGTTATCTTTATAACTCTTCAGCTGATACCGCCTGAAATAATTATTGGAGAAGAGTTTATGGAAGAATTTATGGAAGAGTTTTTGCGTGAAATGCAGCAGCACAAATAAAGGGGCTGGTAACATTAGATAGTCTGGAAAACTGGGAATGGCCGGAAAATATGGAAAAGAATAGACGCCAGCCTGAGGACAATACGCTGGGTATTCTCTCGCTGGTGTTTGGCATCCTTGGTGTAGCCAATATGCTTTTCTGTAGCTGTTGTATGGGCCCTTATAATGTAATTGCTGCCGTGGTGGGAATGGTGGCCCTGGTTTGCGGGATAATCGGCCACCAGAATAATCAGCAGTACGCCCTGGCCGGCCTGGTACTGGGAGCAATCACGGTCTTTTTGGTTGTGGTAGTGTTTGTTCTATTTCTCCTGGGGTTTGTCTTTGTAGACATGTTGCATTACTGATCTGTGAGGGAGATTATGGCCCCTAATAAATCGCGACAGTATATCAAACAGAAACAGCGGGAAAGGCAGCTGGAAATATTTTTGCTGGTTTTTGTGGGACTGGTAGTAGCGGGTGCCCTGTTTTACGTATTAAACGAAGATTTCAGGGGCCTGGCCAGGCCTTATCATTGTCTCTTGAATTCAGCTACCGGCCTGTTGTGCCCGGCATGCGGTGGCACACGGGCCCTGGGTGAGCTGTTACGCGGAAACCTGTGGATGGCTTTGCGCTATAATGCCATGGTAGTTGTGGTGATACCGCTGGCCCTGTACGGCATATTTATCCTTGGGAGGGTGGTTTTAAGCAAGAGCCTTTCGCTGACTGATTTGTACATAAAGCCTTTCTGGTTGTGGTCGATCTTAATTTTTGCCGTGGTTTTTGCCGTGGCAAGAAATTTACCCCATCTTGATTACCTGGGTTTCCCTTTAAAATAGCAAGATTCCATCGTAATTGATCCGGGGAGGTCTGATCTTGCTTTTATTTACAGCCGGTTATGAGGGCAGGTCTCTGGAAGAATTTACAGAGATGCTATTAGAAAACGGAGTCGCCCTCCTGGTAGATGTGAGGGCGAGGCCGTACAGCCGTAAAAGGGGTTTTTCCCGCAAAGAGCTGCAGCACCATCTCGGGAGCGCAGGCATCGGGTATATTCACCTGGAAAGCCTGGGGGCACCTGATAATTTACGCCGGAAAGTCCGCGGAGATGGGAATTACCAGGAATTTTTTACTTTGTACCGGAAGCACCTGTTAGAACAAAAAGAAAGCCTGGAAAAAGTTATTGAACTAACCGGCAGGGAAACTATCTGCCTGATGTGTTACGAAAGAAATCCCGATTATTGTCATCGTACTGCAGTTGCAGGGGAGGTAAGCAAAAGGTCACCGGGGAAGATAGAATTGCAGTCTTTATAATTTAAGGGAGGGGTTTGAAAATAATGGGTGAAAATTACTCCGGGGAAGAAAAAGATTTTTGTATATCTGTAGACGGAGTGCCTGTGCGTGGGGAGTTGTATGCTCCTCCGGAACGCCCGGGTGATAACTCACTTAGCGCTCCTTTCCTGGTATTTTGCCACGGAATTCCGGCAGGAAATGCCAGCCCGGAAAAACGTTCCAGGGGGTACCGCCTGTGGGGGCGTTTTCTTTCCCACCGTCGTGGTTATCCCGTGGTATTTTTTAACTTCCGGGGAACCGGCGTCAGCGGTGGGAATTTAAATTTAAAAGAGTGGTGTGCTGACCTGCGGGCAGTTTTAGACTGGTGCGAAAGCACAGCCGGTTCAAGTTTCCCCGGGGCTGTTTTGGTTGGTTTTAGCGCAGGAGCAACAGTGGCCGTAGAAGTTGCTTCTTCAGACCGTAGAGTTAAAGGCGTGGCGGCTGGTGCCTGTCCGGTACATTTTGATTTCCTGTTTGAAGGCCTGGGCCTTAAGGGGGTTATGGAGTGGATCAGGACAACCGGTCTTTTTCGGGACAGCGATTACCCTTCTTCCCCGGAAAAGTGGAGAGAAGATTTTTTATCCGTTCGGCCCCGGGATAAAATTTCTTCTATCTCTCCCAGGCCTCTTTTACTTCTGCATGGGCTTAATGACCACATGGTGCCGGCCGACCAGGCTCGCGAACTGTACCAGGTAGCAGGGAAACCCTGTGAACTGCAACTTCTCAAGAGGGCCGGTCACCAGCTGCGTAACTACCCCCGGGTATTCCATCTCCTGCTAAGCTGGATGCACAGGCACAATTTATAAGGTGCCTGTTTCTCTACAACCATCTCCGGTTAATAAAAAGCTTAAAGCAGCGTGGTGAGGAAGTATTTACCTGTATTAGCGGTTTAAAATAGCATGAAGTATTACCCGGGGCATTAGTTAGTTGCTACACGTATTTTTTCCAGTTAAAGAGAGAATACAGGCACTCCTTAAACATTTGTAGCCGGTAAGGGAACCCTCTGGAAAAACCAAACTTGGACTCCTTGGTATAGTGGGTGATTTCTTTTAAATGAGGGTAGCTTACGGGTATGCCCTGGTAGGCGGCGTACTTGCTTAAGAAAATTTCCACTCCAAAGCGGCACCATCTGAGATCGGGAAGGCTGGAAACAAATTCCCCGCTCAATCCCCTTTGCCCGTTAAGTATGCCGAAATAGCGCTGGGCCATGTCGGTTATGGTTCTGCCTCCCTTAAAGACTCCCACTGTCATCTCCGCTTCCCCATTCCTTAGAGGCTGCAGCAGTTGCTCCATATGATTTTCCCGGAAATTAATAAGGTCAGCATCCAAAAAGAGCCAGAAATCTGCTTTTCCCGTGTGTTTTATTCCCGCCTGCAGGGCTGCACCTTTTCCCATGTTACGTTCAAGTGATACCACCTCTACCGGGTAATCCCGGCACGCTTCCGCGGTGCCGTCGGGGGAGCCGTCGTCAATAACTACTACTCGCGGTTCTCTTTGGTAATTGCACACCACTTCCAGGACGCTTCTTATGCGGGGTTCTTCATAGTAAGCCGGTATTAGCACTGCCAGTTCCGTGTTCATCATGTAGTATCTCCCTTGACTGTTTTGTATTTTAGATATTTGATACCTGAAAGAAACTTATTTATAACCTGTAAATTCTACACTGCTGCGTGTTTATCCTGCAAACAGGGGTTTTAACCGGTGGAAAATTAAACCGGGCCGGGTGTTTACGCATAAACATTTTTCGATAATTTGCTACATAATTTTGAAATTTGCTTCTCTTGGAAGGATATTTGTATGACTTTGCAGAAAATATTGAATCAAAATAAGTGTTTAATTATTATTTCCTTTTACTGGTGGAGGTGAAGATAACGAAAAACTGTAATCCTCTAAAAGGCAAACTTATTATGTTTGTTGGCGGTTTTCCGGGCTGACACGGGTTTTAAGTTAAGAAAATTCAGCAGCGAAGAAGGTTTCTCAATATTTTTATAAAATATAAATAGAGTAAGGCATTTTGGGCTTATACAGAATCTATGAACAATTTTACTTCATGTTCCTTGCCTTACAGAGGGGGATGTTCCAGGTTTGTCTATAGGTAAAAAATTAACGGCAGGTTTTATGGTGGTTCTTTTGCTGTTTTTGGGAACAGGTGCCTTAGTTTACTATTCGCTTTCTGCCATACAGGAAAACAATGAACATCTTCAGGAACGACAGGAGCTAATGAGGCAGTTTCAGGAAAGCGAAGCAGCGTTTTTGGAATGGCTAAATGAGCTTTCCTCTTCCATACTTTCGGGGGAACAATTTGAAGAGGAAGTAGAGGTAGAGGAAAGTGAGTTCGGGCAGTTTTACTACGAATTTCTTGAATCCGAAGAGTACGAAGAGACCAGCGAAGCGTTTAAAACCAATTTTCAACAAATTGAAAACCCGTTATTGGAAGTTTTTGATGCAGCCCGGGAAATAGAAAATATAATGGAAAATCCCACGGAAGAAAACCAAATGCATGCCAGCAACCAGTACGATTTACGGGCAAGCGGTGGAGTGGAAAGAATACAGACACTTTTTCACGAAATTAACGAGATATTAAGAGAAGAAAACCAGGCTATACGGGAGGAAGTAAGTCAGCAGCAGGAAATGATAACTTATGCCCTGGGGGGTGCCCTGGGGATTGCTTTAATATTAGTGCTGGTGGTTTCATTCACCCTTACAAGAAGTGTGACGTCTCCCATTAAAGATATCACAGAGAGGATCAGGAAAATATCTGATAAAAGCGGTGATCTCACCCAGGAACTGGAGGTCAAAAGCAGGGATGAACTGGGAGAGCTGGCCGACAATGTAAACAAAATGCTGGCCAGTTTGCGAGATCTGGTCAGCAATGCAGTTAATACGGGCAAAGAAGTACAGAACTCCAGCGAGAATGTTTCTTCGGCATGTGAAGAAATGAGTGCTTCTCTGGAACAAATCTCGGGTACCAGTAATGAGTTTGCTTCCAGCGCCCAGGATCTGAGCGGGGAAAGCAGCAAAATGCACGAAGTTGCCCAAAAGGTTTCTTCTACTTCTAAAGAAGGTGAGGAAGCCATAAAGAAAGCTACCACCAGGATAGAAGAAATACAGGGGACTTTTACATCGTTGAACCAGATGGTACAGAGCATGAATTCCCGTCTCCAGGAAATAGGCAATATAGTAAGCACTATAACCGACATATCCGAGCAGACTAACCTTCTGGCTTTAAACGCGGCAATAGAGGCCGCCCGGGCGGGGGAAAAAGGACAGGGATTTACCGTGGTTGCTGAGGAAGTGCGCAAACTCTCCAATCAGGCTAACCAGGCTGCTGAGGACATTTCTGGATTAATAAATGACCTGCAGAAAGAAAGTTCCAACACCATGGAGAACATGTCCCAGGAAGAAGAAAAAGTAAAAAGCAGTTCCCAGGAAGTTCTTTCTACGGCGGAAATATTTCAAAAAATCATTGACGAAGTTGAATCCATGGTGCAGATGGTTAACCACGTGGCTACTTCAACCCAGGAAATTAGTTCGGGAAGCCAGGAGATGGCCGCTACTGTAGAGGAACAGAATTCTACCATGGAAAGCATAGCTTCCTCGGCTCAGCAGTTAAATGAAGCCGCGGAAAGGCTCCTGGAGGACCTGAATCGTTTTCGGTATTAACTGGCTGCTTTTCAAGTTGCAAAGGCAAGGCAGCAAATTAATATAATTATTGAAAAGAGGCAAATTTCCTTGAACCTGGAAGGAGGGATGGTTTTAACGGAGGGAAGTAAGAAAGAATACCGAGTTTGTAACAGGGGAGAAGTTTAAAATTACAGTGACAAAACACTGAAAGGAGATTGTAAATGAGAACTAAAAAAGAATACATGGATGGTTTAAGTAAAATGAGGCGAAACCTCTATGCCAACGGGGAAAAGATTGACCGCCTGGATGAAAAGCAGCAGAAATGTTTGAACGTAATTGGTTTGACTTTTGATGCAGCCTGGGATGAAGAAACCAAAGATCTCTGTACTGCGACCTCTCATATAACCGGTGAAACCATAAACAGGTTTAACCATATTCATCAGACTCCGGAAGATTTGCACAAAAAACAGGATATGACCCGGGTGCTCTGCCAGAAAGTGGGAGGGTGTATCCAGAGGTGCATGGGTGTTGATGCTGCCAATGCCATTCATACGGTTTCTCACGAGGCCCAGAAGTCTCCCGAGGCCAAAACAGCTTACCACGATAACTGGCTCAAGTGGCTGGAGCGTTTTCAGAAAGAAGACCTGGTAGGGTGTTGTGCCCAGACGGACGTAAAAGGCGAACGCCTGAAGCGGCCTTCCGAACAGACAGACCCCGACGTTTACGTTAGGGTGGTGGAAGAGAGAAGCGACGGGATAGTAGTGCGTGGTTCCAAGGTGCATATATCGGAAGCTTCAGTAGCAGATGAAATACTGGTAGTACCTACTCGTGCCTTGAAGGGGAATGAAGGAGAATACGCGGTAAGCTTTGCCGTTCCGGGAGATCACGAAGGCGTCAAGCAGGTAGTCCACTTTCACAACCCCCGGGAGAGACAGCATTTTGAGCGCGGCCTGGAAACGGGGGCAACCGATTCGTACGTAATTTTTGACGACTGTTTTGTGCCCTGGGAGCGTGTATTCCTCTGTGGGGATCCGCAGCTGGGGGGGATTAATGCCCTGCTTTTTGCCCTGATCCACCGCAACTCCTATTCAGGATGCAAGCCGGCCATGTTCGACTGCGTGATAGGCATTGCCGCCATGGCGGCAGAAATAAACGGTATAGCCAAGGAATCCCATGTTCGGGAGATGCTGGCGGAGCTCATCATGTACGCCGAACTGGGATATGCTGCCGGCTACACTGCTTCCGACCTGGGCAAAGCTCAGGTTTATATGCCCGGCCACGGCTTTGTCCCCTTTGGTCCCGGAAACTGCATCCCCCACTCCATCTATGCCAACGTGGGAAGGTACCTTTCCGGTGAAGCGGTTTTCCGGGAAGAAGAAATGCTGTGCAATATTGCCGGCGGCATGCCTGCTACTTTCCCCTACGAAGCAGACCTGGTAAACCCGGAAACCAAGGAATTACTGGAGAAATACATTAACCGGAACCATGACATACCCGTAGAGGATCAGATTAAATTCTGGCTACTGTTTATAGACCAGCACCTTTCCGGGCACTCCGGTTCGGTTACTTACGGGGCTTACCACGGCGGTGGATCGCCTATCATGGAGCAGATTGCCATTACTACCCAGTACGACATAGAATCCAGGAAAGATCTCATCAGGGAGCACGCCGGTATGTCTTCGAGAAAGAAAAAATAAAAAAAAATGTTTCGGTAACAGGAAACAGGAATAAAGA
>CAYODA010000069.1:0-9748 GCA_964402625.1 uncultured Syntrophomonadaceae bacterium
CCCAATCCGCCATGCTGGGTAAAATCAGGGACGACGAGGAAGGCAAGCTTTACCAGCAGGTTTTTCGCGAAATGGGAGGTGACTGCTCCCGCTTTAAGTTTACCGACAAAACCCCTACCGCCCGTTGCCTCAGCTTGATCACCCCAGATTCTGAGAGGACCATGCGGACAGACCTGGGTGCAGCAGCACTTCTTTCCGCAGATGAAATCAGCCGTGAAGATTTTGAAGGATATCAACATGCTCATATAGAGGGATACCTGTATTTTAACGACCAGGAGCTTTTTGAAAAAGTGCTGCGCTGTGCCAAGGACGTGGGATGTAGCGTAAGCCTGGATCTAGGTTCTTTTGAAGTAGTTAAAGCCATGGGAGAAGACCTGCCGAGGCTGCTAAAGAATTATGTTGATTTTGTTTTTGCCAATGAAGAAGAGGCTGAAGCATTTTGCGGCAGCAAAGATCCAAAATCAGCCCTGAAAGAGTTTTCCAACCTGTGTGATACAGTGGCAGTTAAGCTGGGAGCAGATGGTTCTTTACTTTGCTGCGGGCAGGAAGAGTGCCAGGTAGAAGCTGAATCCGTTGCCAACGTCCTGGACACTACGGGAGCCGGGGATTTGTGGGCGGCAGGTTTTCTGTACGCCTATTTAAGCGGGGCACCTCTGGATAAGTGCGGACGTATAGGAGCAAAACTTGGTGCGGAAGTTGTCCAGTACATAGGACCCAAAATGCCGGCGGAAGCCTGGAACAGGATATACGAGGTGTTAAAGTAGACTGGACCGGGGTTTAGAGGTCATGAAATAATTTTTCAGTTATTTTCATGTAATAGAAACGAAAACAAGGAGTGAAGATTATTATGAGTACAACTGGCAAGCAAGATTACAAGATTAAGGATATTGGCCTGGCGGATTGGGGTAGAAAAGAAATAAAAATGGCCGAGCACGAAATGCCGGGCCTTATATCTACCAGGGAAAAATACGGTAAGGAAAAACCCTTGAAGGGCGTACGGGTAACCGGGAGCCTGCATATGACCATCCAGACCGCGGTACTTATTGAGACGCTGCAGGAACTGGGTGCGGATGTGCGCTGGGCTTCCTGTAATATTTTCTCTACCCAGGACCAGGCAGCAGCGGCAGTGGCTGCTTGCGGCACCCCCGTTTTTGCGTGGAAAGGTGAAGCCCTGGAGGAATACTGGTGGTGCACCAAGCAGGCGTTAACCTGGCCGGACGGTAAAGGCCCTAACCTGATAGTAGACGACGGCGGAGATGCCACCATGATGTTGCACCGCGGGTACCAGGCGGAAAACGATCCTTCCATACTGGATGAACCTACTGACAACAAGGAACTCCAGATAGTTAACAAGATCTTAAAAGAAACCCAAAAGGAAGACCCGGATTTCTGGCACCGTGTAGTAAAAGATTGTCACGGTGTATCCGAGGAAACTACCACTGGTGTGCACCGGCTCTACCAGATGGAAGACGCCGGGGAACTGCTTATCCCTGCTATTAACGTCAACGATTCCATAACCAAGAGTAAATTCGATAATATTTACGGCTGTCGCGAATCCCTGGTGGACGGCATCAAGCGTGCTACCGACGTAATGATTGCCGGAAAAGTTGCCCTGGTTTGTGGTTACGGCGACGTAGGCAAGGGAAGTGCACAGGCCCTGGCGGGACTTAAGGCTCAGGTCTGGGTTACCGAAGTAGATCCTATCTGTGCACTACAGGCTTATATGGAAGGATACCGTGTGGTAACCGTAGAAGATGCCCTGCCGTATGCAGATATTTACGTAACTGCCACCGGCAACAAGGACGTAATTACCACCGATCATATGTCCCGGATGAAAGACCAGGCTATAGTCTGCAATATCGGGCACTTTGACAACGAGATCCAGGTGGATGCGTTGAACGAGATGAAAGATGTAACCCATACCAATATAAAACCGCAGGTGGATATGTACACTTTCCCCGACGGGCATTCTATATACCTGCTGGCCGAAGGCCGGCTGGTTAACCTGGGCTGTGCTACTGGGCATCCAAGCTTTGTAATGTCCAGCAGCTTTACCAACCAGACCCTGGCCCAGATTGAACTATGGACCAATCCCAAGGAAATAGGGGTATACCGTCTTCCCAAGGAGCTGGACGAAGAAGTGGCTCGACTGCATCTGAACAAGCTGGGGGCTAAACTTACCAAGATGGAGAAAGATCAGGCAGAGTACATTGGCATCCCCGAAGAAGGGCCGTTTAAGCCGGAGCACTACAGGTATTAAACGGTTAAAAGATATAATGATATAAAGATAATAAATTCCCGGGCAAAAGGCCCGGGAATTTTATTTTACGGGAGGAGGGGCGGTTCTTATGTACCATTTTTATGACAAGAGGATTATCCCGGCAGCTAGTGATCACTGCCTTCACCTTTTATAACTCCCAGGGGTTTCAGGCGAGCCACTTTACGGGTAACGTCTATTTCCGCCAGGGTGTCTACTACCAGGTCTACATCCTTGTACGCCTGGGGAGCTTCGTCCAGAAAAGATTTCAGCTTTCCTCCCCATACCTGGATATCCCCCATGGTTTTTCTAAAGTCTTCTACTTCAATATTTTTTTTGGCAGCCTTCCTGGAGAGGGTTCTGCCCGCCCCGTGGTTTGCCGAGTAAAAAGTTTCAGAAGCCCGGGTCCCCCCGACTACTACGTAAGATGAAGTCCCCATACTGCCTGGTATAATTACCGGGTGCCCGGTGTCTTTGTAACAGTCAGGGTTGAGGGGATGGTGGGGTGGGAGAGCCCGGACGGCACCTTTCCGGTGTACCAGCAGGGGTTTTTCGTCTATTTCTTCAAACTTGGCGATATTGTGTGCCACGTCGTAGACAAGTGCAGGGTCGTAATCTGCAGACCCTTTTCTTTTCTTCTTACCTTTTCCTTTGACCTGGAAGACGCTGTGAAAGGCTTTTCTTACGTCTTCGGTGATCCATTGGCGGTTGCAAAAGGCAAAGTTTATTGCTGCAGCCATGGCTTCCAAATAACTCTGGCCTTCTTCGCTTTGGACAGGAGCAGCGGCCAGGCCGGGGTTGGGAATGTCCAGGTTCATACGCTTGGAAGCCTCTTTCATGATTCGGGTGTAATCCTGGCACACCTGGTGCCCAAAACCGCGGCTGCCGGTGTGGATCAGGACGGTAAGCGCTCCTTCCTGCAGACCGAAAGATTGGGCCAGGTTCTGGTGGTATATTTTTTCCACAAAGCCCAGCTCGATAAAGTGATTGCCTCCCCCGATAGTTGAAAGCTGGTCGGCTCGTTTAATTGCTGCCTGGCTCAGTGCTTTTCGGCTGGCTCCCGGGTAGGAACCTCTTTCTTCTATACGTTCCAGGTCTGCCGGACGTCCAATTCCCATGTTTACCATATGGGGAACGCCCCTGGTGAGCAGTTGCGTGAGATGCTTCTTTATAGTTTCATGGTGGCGGCTTTTCTTGCCTATACCCGCGGGAACTCTCTGTGCTATCTCTTTTAACAGGGATTTGAGGCGGGAGGCGTCCAATTCATGGGCATTGATACCGGTTTGCAGTAGCCTTACTCCGCAGTTTATATCCATACCCACGGCTCCGGCGGAAACCAGTCCTTCCCCGGCATCCATGGCCATTATTCCGCCGATGGGTAATCCAAAGCCAGAATGGATGTCGGGCATTCCTATTACCGGGTTGTAGACGCCGGGAAGGGAAGCGGCATTGGAAAGCTGTTTCAGGGCTTCTTCTTCGCTGAAACGCTCCAGCAGTTCTTTTTTCAGGTATACCAGGGCGTCTACTTTCATGCTTCCACCCCGGGGAATACGGTAGCAGTTGGCTGAAACTGGCTGCAGCAGATTCATGAACTACCTCCCGGCTCGCTAGAGGTGTTGCAGGCCTGGATTTTGTCCAGTAAATCCCTGTCCAGCAGATCGCACATGGGCTGGATAAGATCGTAATTGGTTATATCAAAGTGTACCGGGGTGATGGAAATATTACCTTCGTTTATTGCGTTAACGTCTGATCCTTCTTCGTGGACATCATCCAGTTCACCGGCGAGCCAGTAGTAACTTTTGCCCCGCGGGTCTACTCTCTCTTCAAAAGTGTTGCGGTACCTGCGGCTTCCCAGGCGGGTAACTTCAATGCCCTTGATTCCCCCTTCAGGCTGGGGGACGTTAATGTTTAGCAGGGTCTGGGGAGGAAGGGAGTGGGATAGTATTACCGGCAGGAGGTTGCAAATAAAGGCGGCCGCGATTCTGAAATTGGGTTTCCTGGTTTCGGTAAGGGATACGGCCAGGGCGGGTAATTCCTGCAGTGCACCTTCCAGGGCGGCAGAAAAAGTCCCGGAATAAAGCACGTCCGTTCCCAGGTTGCTTCCCCGGTTTATTCCGGAAATAACCAGGTCCGGCTTTTGGGGTAGCAGGTATTCTACCGCCAGTTTTACACAGTCGGCTGGTGTGCCGGTTACGGAGCGGCAGTTTAGCGCCTCGTTGTGCAGGTAGCGTACCTTTTCCACCCTCAGGGGGCGGTGCATGGTGATAGCGTGGCTGACTGCGCTCTGTTCGTGATCGGGGGCTATAATAAACAGTTCTACAGTATCCCCGTGATGTTTGTAAATTTCCTCGCTGAGAACCTGTATGCCTTCGGCAAAAATACCGTCGTCGTTGGTAATAAGAATATTTTTTTTCAAAGTTTTCCCTCCACTACAACGTAACATATATTTTAAAAAGCTTACGTGCTTACCATTTCCAATAACTGGTCCACCATCTTCTGCGATTGATGGCGGATCTTTTCCTCGTCTAACGTCAAGAGTTCGCCTTTTTCCATAAGAAGGCGACCGTCTACCATTACCATTTCCACATCCCCGCCTGTAGCTGAATATACCAGATTCGAAGTAATGTTGTGAAGCGGCATCAGCCGGGGAGAACTCTTGTTTATTCCTATAATGTCGGCCCTGCAACCGGTTTTAATCCGGCCCAGCTTTTCTTGAAACAGGATCTCCGCCCCGGCAGAAGTAGCCATTTCCAGGGCCCGGGAGGCGGGGATCAGGGTGGGATCTTCATGCAAACCCTTGGGCAGGAGGGCAGCCAGGCGCATCTCTTCAAACATGTCCAGGTTGTTGTTGCTGGAGGCCCCGTCCGTGCCCAGTCCGACTTTAATGCCTCTTTCCAGCATCTGCTTTAAAGGTGCTATTCCACTACCCAGCTTCAAGTTGCTGCCCGGGTTGTGGGATACACCAACTTCTTTTTCTGCCAGTATGTCCAGGTCTTCCGCCTCGAGGTGCACGCAGTGGGCGGCAAGTACGGGGCGGTCCATGAAACCTATCTCTGCCAGGTGTTTCACCGGCGTTTTCCCGTAGTTTTCCTTGAAGTTCTCAACTTCCCCGCGGCTTTCGGACAAGTGAATTTGCAGCGGGAGGCTGTATTCTTTTGATTGTGCCATGACATCTTCCAGGTAGTCCGGGGGACAGGTGTAGGGGGCGTGGGGGCCCAGGATTACTGAAATCCTGCCGTTGTTGGCACCGTGCCAGTTTTTAATAAGTTCTTCGGAATCTTTTAAAAACTGGTGTTTCATGTCGGTCAGCCCGAAAAGTCCCTGGGAAATTACCGCGCGGATGCCGCTTTCTTGGGCCGCGCGGGCTACCTGTTCCATTCCAAAGTACATGTCGGTAAAAGTAGTGGTTCCGCTGCGCAGCATTTCTACTATACTCAGCAGCGTGCCCCAGTAGAAGTGTTCATCGGTTAACTTAGCTTCGATAGGCCAGATTTTTTCCTGGAGCCACTGCATCAGGGGCAGGTCGTCGGCATAACTCCTTAACAGGGTCATGGCTGCATGTCCGTGTGTATTAACCAGGCCGGGCATCAGTATGAGATCTTCGGCATCGATAACCCGGCATCCCTCTTTTTGTTCCGTATTTGCTTCTCCTTCCCCGATCAGGGAGATTATACCGTCATCTACTACCAGGTGTCCTCTGGAGATTACGCTAAAAGCATCCGTGTTTTCTGCACAGTATAATATAGTTGCTTTATCAAAAAGTACCTTTTCCATTTGCAGCACCTGCCTTTTGGTTCTGGTGTTATGATTTAAAATAATTACCGGGTGTTTCCGGGTATGCGATAACCCCTTTTTCCGTTATAATTCCGGAGATGAGGGAAGCAGGGGTTACATCAAAAGATGGATTGTAGGCCGCAGAACAAGAAGGTGCCAGCCTTTGTTTGCCCAGGCACGTTATTTCTGCAGGGTCCCTTTCTTCGATAACTATACGGGAACCATCCGGGGTATTCAAGTCCAGCGTGGCAACTGGTGCGGCCACGTAAAAAGGTATACCGTGGTGGTTGGCCAGCACGGCCAGGGAATAGGTGCCTATCTTGTTGGCTGTATCCCCGTTGGCTGCCACGCGGTCAGCGCCAACTATTACTGCATCAATACATTTTGTCTGCATCAGGTAGCCGGCGCTGTTGTCGGTTACCAGGGTTACCGGGATCTCATCGGTCAAGAGTTCAAAAACAGTGAGGCGTGCACCCTGCAGGTAAGGACGGGTTTCTCCGGCGTATACCATGCTTATCTTGTTTTGCCGGAAGGCGCTCCTTATTACTCCCAGGGCGGTGCCCCACCCGGCCGTAGCCAGGGCTCCCGCGTTGCAGTGGGTATAAACACAGCTGCCGCCTCCTAGAAGTCCGGCTCCTTTTTCGCCAATTTCCCGGTTGGTAGTTACGTCATCTTCCAGTAATTTAATAGAAGCGTTTTCCCAGAGTTGAGCTACCTCCGATGGCAGCATATCATTTTCGGTTTGCTGCCACAGGTGATCCAGAGCCCAGGCCAGGTTAACTGCCGTTGGCCGGGAAGAAAGTAGTTCGCGGTAGGCAGCATGCATGGTCTCCCAGAATTCACTTCCTCCCGTCTGGGGTTTTTTCCGGCTGTATTGGAAGGCTTCCAGGGTTAGTCCAAAGGCGCCGGTGATACCTATGGCCGGCGCCCCGCGGACAACCATGTTTTTTATGGCCCGGGCAACTTCGGAAGCCCGGCGGTACCTGCGGTAAATCACCTGGCCGGGGAGCACTCTCTGGTCCAGCAACTTTAATATACGATTTTCCTGGTCCCAGGTTAGCGTATCAAACATTATATCCCATCCCGTTTATTTTATATTTAAGGCGCCCCGGCGAGAACCGGGGTTGGTTTGGATTGTATTACCATGATTTAAGTAAAGGCAAGTTATTCTTTTTCTTCTATAATTTCCCCTTCTTCCATTTCAAAATATTTACCGAAGTCCCCGCAGCCGCAGCCCTGTTCGGGGAAAGCGTTTTGCACCAGCCCTTTAAAGAGCAGGTTGACGTCTTCCCGGGTAGATTCCATTACTTCTACTACTTCCTCGTGGGTAAGAATATGGGGGGAGATGCCCGCCGCGTAATTGGTAACCAGGGCTACTGTAGCGTAACAAAGGCCGGCTTCCCTGGCTAGCAGTACTTCCGGTACATTGGTCATCCCTACCAGGTCACCGCCCATTTTTTCAAACATATTAATTTCAGCGGGGGTTTCAAAGCGTGGCCCTTCGGTGCAGACGTAGGTGCCGCCATCCGCCATTTTAAGGTTTAGCCGGTTTCCCTCGTTTATGATATGCCGCCGCAGGTAAGGACAGTAGGGATAGGTAAAATCGGTATGCACTACGGGTTTACCTCCACCGGAAAAAAAAGTGTAGTAGCGGTTTTTGGTAAAATCAATAAACTGGTCCAGTACTACCATACTTCCAGGCTCATACTTTTCCTTGAGAGAGCCCACGGCTGCAGTCGCTACCACCTGTTGAACTCCCAGCACCTTAAGGGCACTGATGTTGGCCTGGTAATTTACGCGGTGCGGAGGCACTTTATGCTCTCCGCCGTGGCGGGACATAAAAAAAACGGTTTTATGGCCGGTTCTTCCTTTATGCAGGGTTACTTCACCGTAATCGGTTGATACTTTAACAGGAGTGGTCTCTTCGACTATTTCCAGGTTGTACACGCCGGTTCCACCGATAAATGCGATCCTGTTTTCCAAATGTGATACTCCTTCCTTATTTCTACTGAATTTCTACTGAATTTCTACTGAATTTCTACTGAATTTCTCCTTTATCCTGGTTAGATATTCGTGAAAGAGGATCTAAATTCCTTCTCCAGGCGAATCTCCCGGGGAGGGTGATTCCAGCATGCGGCGGGTAGCGTTGAAATAGACTGCTGCCTTTTGGTGTTGTTCCAGGAGACGGTAAATAACTCCCGTTTCAAAAGTGATCAGGGGTTCCCGCGGGTTGAGACGGTAGGCTTTATCCAAAAAAGAGAGGGCTTCATCCCACTTTTCCAGCCGGGCACAGGCTTTGCCGGCGAAAAAAAGGGCTTCCCAGTCCTCCGGGTTTAATTCCAGGTATTTTTTAAAGGCCGTTAATGCTGTTTGAAAATCCTGCCGGTTAAAGTGAACGGCTCCCTGGTTAAAGCAGGCTTCTTTCAATTGGGGCTTGACTTCCGCGGCTTTTCGGAAGTTTTCCAGGGCGGCATCAAGGTTGCCGCGGTCGGCGTAGACACTTCCTATGGTGTTATAAGAGAGGGCTTTAAGTATATCGTCACTGTCCAGGGCTATAACCAGTTTAAGCTCACGGAGAGCCCGGTCGTAATCCTTGTTGTAGCTGGAGGCGATTCCCAGGAAAAAGTGTCCGGTGATAAAGTTCGGCTCTATACGGGTAACTTTTTCAAATTCTTCGGCGGCATCCTGGACCATGGCCAGGTCCCAGAACCCGAGCCCCTTGCGGAAGGAAAGAATGGCTTTCTCTTCGGAGATTTTTTTAAAAGTATGATCCAGGGACTGCTGCAGGGCTTTGGATTTATCCTGGTATTCCTGAGAAGAAGAGGCAGGGAACGGCGAGTTTTCTGAAGGATTGTTATTTTCATTTTCCAGTGAATCCGCCGGTGGAGTATTTTCCTGCGAATCTTCCCCGAAAAAGGTAAGTTCATCAAGAAAACTCTCAGGGAGAGTGTCCGGCAGTTCAAGTTTGTGTTTTTCTTGAAGGGAAGATACTTTTTCTTCGAACTTTATCCAGTAATGCACGCATTTGTCCATGGTACTGCGCAGGGAGACCAGGGTGTCTACTATTCTCTGTTTGTCTTCTCCGGAAACACCTTTCTCCAGCTCCGCCTCGATGTTGCTGAGAGCTTCAAAAACCGCGTTAAAAGTAGAAAACATGTACCGGGCTCCTTTGGCTTTATAAATTGCAGGTGCCCTTTTGGGACTGCTTCTACTTATTTTGCTAATAAGCACCGGGTAAATATACCTTGATATTGATTTAAAAACGGTTTTATGGTTATATTACGTAGTCTATCTGTCCGGAAGAACTGGGTTGCATTTCCCTCTGCCTTTCGGCCAGGTCATCCAGGGTGGTGTTTTCCAGGGTGTTTTTTATCTTGTCATTTAATTCGCACCAGACTTCCCGGGTGGCACAGACATCGGTTTTTTCACAGACGCTGTTTTTTTCAACACAAGGAACCGGTGCCAGGGAGCCTTCTACAGCTTGAATTACTTCAAACAGGTTTATATCTGCCGGTTTTTTGGAAAGCATATAGCCTCCCCGGTTGCCGCGAACCGTGTAAACAATATCCCGGTTGCGAAGGGGGGACATTAACTGTTCCAGGTATTTATCGGATATGTCCTGGCGCCTGGCTATTTCTTTCAGCATAAGAGGGCCTTGCCCATAATAAGGGACCAGTTCAATCAGGGCCCTTACCGCGTAACGTGCTTTTGTGGACA